>NZ_JAMYRV010000003.1:0-261415 GCF_040321555.1 Mesorhizobium sp. M0317
GGCGCGGACACCCATCACGGCTTCCGCATCCCCGAAGTGGTGGAGAGACCCCAGCCCGGCACCGCGCCGTCCACTCTCTACATCAACGGCCGCTACTTCCTGCAGCCCGAGATTTTCAAGATCCTCGAAAGCCAGGAACAGGGCGCCGGCAACGAGATCCAGCTCACCGACGCGATGCTGAAGCTGGAAAAGCAGCAGCCCTTCTTTGGCTACCACTTTCAGGGCCGCACCTTCGATTGCGGCTCGCCGGAAGGCTTCGTCGAGGCCAATGTCGCCTTCGCGCTGTGGCGCAGCGACATGAACGAGAACATGGCCGGCGTCATCCGCACGCTGCTTGATGAGATGAAGCCATCCGAGCGTCGCGGCGCTGCTTTTTAGCTACCGCTGCAGCTTCAGCCCCAAATAGATGCTGTTGGCGGTGTAGTTGCGCCCGGGCAGATTGCTGGTCAGCTTTTCGGTGCGGGCGCGGCTGGTGAGGCCGACATAGCGGTTCAGCCACCAAGTCAGCCCGGCCTCTGCACTCAGCGTCATGTCATGGCTGTCGGAGCCGGTGTAATTGCGCCAGTCGAGCCCAAGGGCTGCGTTGCCGGTCAGGTCGGCGCGGATCTGCCGCTCGCCGGTGAGGCGGCCGGAATAGAGGATGTCGCCGCTCTCACCGGCATTCGTTGTGCCTTCGACCGTGGTTCGCCCGGTGAGGCCGATGATGGTGCCGCGCTCGGGCGACCATTTGAGGTCGGCATTGATGGTGGCTCCCGAAATCGCCTCCAGGTTCTCGTCGTCGATCGCTTCCCGAAGCCAGCCGGCCGAGAACTCACCCTTGAGCTTCTCGCCCATGTCGACTTCGATACCGGCGCGTGCGCCAAGCCGGGTCGAAGAGCGCTCGAAGCCCTTGTTGTCGATCCGTTGGTCATATACCCGGCGGCCGAGCTCAATCTCGGCAAAGGGCGTCAGAGCCGGGGAAATTTCATAGCCGGTCCGCAACGTTGCGGTATAGAGCGTGTTGTCCTGGTCCTTCTGCGACAGCGAGGTGCCATCGGTAAGTTCGGCATCGCCATAGATGTCGTGGGAGACTGCGCCGGTCAGCGCAAAGCGCATCTTGCCGACGTCCTTCTCGACGCCGAGGCTGCCGTCGACCGTCTGGCGGATCGGCTGCGATTTGACGCCGGCAATGGCGTCGGGCGCGGAGGCCGATTCCGGCGCAATCTCGTAGCCGAGCTTGGCGATGGCGCGCAGTTCGTTGTCGAGGTCGACATTGTACGTGCCTTGGATACGGCCGCGTGCCTCATTGATCTTCTGGCCCGAAATGGTGTTGCGGAAATTGCCGTAGCCGTCGATGACCGCCGAATTCTCGCGCCAATCGGAGGCGGCGGAGAAACGCAGCGCCGTTTCGGACAGCACCGCCGACTTGCCGCCAGCGCTGGAATCGGCGTTCGACGTGACGGCAACGCCCTGCTCGAGCGTCGGCCGCAGCAGGAACGAGCCGACCTTGATGCCGGGCGCCGCGTACGGGTCGTCCTCGAGCTTCTTCTTCTGGCCCTCGATGGCGTCGGTGCGTTCGGCTCCAGGGTGTCGGTCGACGCCGTCGACGGTGAGGACACGGCGGTTGGCTGTGTCCTGATCGGCGTCGCCTGCCGCAGTGCCGTCCGGAGTCGCGGCGGTGGTGGTCTGGTCCGTGGCTTTGCCAGGCTTCTTCTTGTCGGCGGCCTTGGTTTTGTCCTTGGCCTTGTCTGCATCCGCGGCGGCGCGTTGCTTTGCCGTCGACGGACGGCGTGGCTGGACAGTTGGCGGCTTGTCGGCGAACGAATCGTCGATGGTCGCCGGCGGGTCGAAAATGCTGTTTGCGCCGGCCTGTGACGGGTCGGTGTCGTCAGGCAAGGCGCCATCGCTGGCCGGCACATAAGCGGTTGGCGTGTTTCCCGTGGGGGCGGTGTCGGCAGGGGCGGGCTTGACCTGCGTGTTGGCCTTGCTCAATTGCCTGGCCCGGCGCTGCTGGTCGGACAGGATCGCCGATTCCGAAACTTCACCGCGCAGCTCGGTCTGCTGGGCATGAAGCGCAGTTGGCCGCAGCAAAGCGAGCACGCTCGTCGCCAGAAGCAGAGCGCAAAAGGCTCTGCCCGTTCGACCTTTTTTCTCTTGAGGCTGGGCCCGCGACATCGTCACCACTGCTTGCGCGGCGCAAGCGCGCCATACTTACCGAACCGTAAACGGGGATGGTTAACGGAGGGTTGAAGGTGTGCCTGCACGACATGGCTGGACGGCAATTCTGTTGGACAGGCGAACGGCAAAGCGCTAATCGCATCAGCCATGCATGCGGGATCCCCAGAAAAGAAGCCTTTGGAGGCTTCGGTCGCCTCGGCGCTGAGAACGGTAGCCACGGAACAGGCCGGCGTGGCGGCATTGGCCGCCGCGCTGGAGAACGAACTGGCCGAACCTTTCGCCCGCGCCGTCGACATGGTGTCGCGCATCAATGGCCGCGTCATAGTCACCGGCGTCGGCAAAAGCGGCCATATCGGCACTAAGATCGCGGCTAGTCTGGCTTCGACCGGCACGCCTGCCTTCTTCGTCCATCCGGCGGAGGCCAATCATGGCGACCTTGGCATGATCGCCAGAGACGATGCCATCATTGCCATGTCATGGTCCGGCGAGAGCAAAGAGTTGATGGGCATCGTCGCCTATTCCAGGCGCTTCTCGATCCCGCTGATTGCGATTACCGCGGGCGCGGCCTCGGCGCTGGCGCGCGCGGCCGCCGTGGTGGTGCTCCTGCCGTCCGCGCCGGAAGCCTGCCCGCACGGTCTGGCGCCGACGACATCGACCCTGCTGCAACTGGTGGTCGGCGATGCGCTGGCCATAGCGCTGCTCGAAGCGCGCGGCTTCACGCCCGACCATTTCCGCACGTTCCACCCCGGCGGCCAGCTCGGCGCCAATCTCACGCAGATCCACGAGATCATGCATGTCGGCGAAAGGCTGCCGCTGGTGGCTTCCGGCACGGGCATGCGCGAGGCGATCCTCGAATTGTCGAACAAGGGCTTCGGCTGCGTGGCGATCGCGACGGCGGATGGCGCGTTGGTGGGCATCATCACCGATGGCGACATCAGGCGTCACATCGGCAGCAATCTCATGGAAATGAGCGTCGATCAGGTGATGACGAAAAAGCCGAAGACGGCCACACCGGACACGCTGGTGGCGACGGCGCTGCAGATTATCAACAATTCGGCCATTACGAGCCTGATGGTGGTCGAAGGCAGGCGGCTCGTGGGACTGGTTCATCTGCACGACCTGCTGCGCATCGGCGCCGCCTGAAAAAATCAAAGGACGCGTCGCGTTCGGGAAGCCCTAGACGACGCGGCCTGATTTTCCGGATCGAAAGCGCCATGCGCTTTCGAAATGTCAAACAGCCTCGACGGTCAGTTCCAGATCCGTGTCGGCCGAACTGACGACGCGCACCTGCGTGCCGGCCGGCAGGTCGGGACCGGAGACGCGCCACAGTGTATCGCCGAGTTTGATGCGGCCGCGACCGTCCTTGATCGGCTCGGCCAGCGTTGCCATCCTGCCGACCAACTGCGCGCCGCGCCGGTTGAGCAGCGGCTGGTCGCTAGGGGTATTACGCCCACCAACCAGCTTCTTTCCGGCAAAGGCCGAGACCAGCGACAGGGCCAGGAAGGCGAGGACCTGGACTTCCCAGGCCCAGAAGCTTGCGTCCCAGACGAGCAGGGAAATCACACCGATCACCAATGCGGCGATGCCGATCCACAGCATGAATATTCCTGGCGCGATGACCTCCATCACCAGGAGGACGAAGCCCAGAACCATCCAGTTCCACGGACCAAGTTCGGAAATGATGCGGTCGAACATGGGAGTGCGCTCCTAGTTCTTGTTTGAGAGCATGATCTTTTCCGAAAACCGGCTCCCACTTTTCGGGATCATGCTCTTATGATCTCAGTTCTCGCCCGATCTCAGTTTTCGCTTGGGCGAACCACCGGAGGGCGGGCGGCCTGCCTGGCGGCGCCGGCGGTGCCTTCGCTGCGGAACACCTCCCTGGCGATCTCGCTTATGCCGCCGAGGGTGCCGATCAGCGCCGAGGCTTCCATCGGCATCAGCACGACCTTGCTGTTGTTAGCGGTGCCGATCTTGCCCATCGCTTCGGTGTATTTGAGCGCCACGAAGTAATTGAGTGCCTGCACGTCGCCCTTGGAGATGGCTTCCGATACAACCTGGGTGGCTCGCGCTTCGGCCTCGGCCGAGCGTTCGCGCGCCTCGGCGTCGCGGAAGGCGGCTTCCTTGCGGCCTTCGGCCTCGAGGATCTGCGACTGCTTGAGGCCTTCGGCGGCGAGGATCTGCGCACGCTTATTGCGTTCGGCGGTCATCTGACGACCCATCGATTCGATGAGGTTGGCCGGCGGATTGATATCCTTGATCTCGACGCGGGTGATCTTGATGCCCCACGGATGCGCCGCTTCGTCGACGACGCGCAGCAGGCGCTCGTTGATGGCGTCGCGGTTCGACAGCAATTCGTCGAGGTCCATCGAGCCCATGACGGTACGGATGTTGGTCATCGTCAAATTGAGGATGGCGTTCTCCAGGCCGGCGACCTGGTAGGCGGCCTGGGCCGCATTGAGGATCTGGTAGAAGGCGATGCCGTCGACGCCCACAATGGCGTTGTCGCGCGTGATGATTTCCTGGCTCGGAACGTCGAGCACCTGCTCCATCATGTTCATCTTGGCGCCGATTCGGTCGACGAACGGCACGATGAGGTTGAGGCCGGGGCTTAGTGTTTTGGTGTAACGACCAAAGCGCTCCACCGTATAATTATAGCCTTGCGGGATTGTCCGGATGCCTTTGATAAGAAGCACCAATACCAGAAAGGCAAGCGCACCAATCGCAATACCGAAACCACTGAAGTCCATTTGAATCTCCCTCAGATGCCGGCCATGGCGTTGATTCCATGCAACCGACTTCACCAAACACTTAGGTGTGTTTCAATAATGTTACAATCAGGTGATCGTTGATTATTAGTGCATGGAATAGCGCAACTGCGGCGATCGATCGCCGCAACGTGGCGGCCTCAGACCCAGCCCGACAGCTCGCGCCGCACCATCGCCTCGATCACCGCCATGCCTTCTGCACTGTCGTTGAGGCACGGGATGTGGGCGAATTTCTCGCCGCCGGCGTGATGGAAGGTCTCGGCCGCCTCGCGGCCGATTTCGTCCAGCGTCTCGATGCAGTCGACGGAAAAGCCTGGGTTGACGATGGCGATCGATTTCACGCCGTCCTTCGCCAGTTTCTCGACCGTCTTGTCGGTGTAGGGCTGCAGCCATTCCTGGGCGCCGAAGCGCGACTGGAAGGTGATGATCAGCTTCTTTTCATCCCACCCCAGTCGTTCACGCAACAGCCGTGTCGTCTTCTGGCAGTGGCAGTGATAGGGATCGCCCTTCTCGAAATAGGGCTTCGGGATGCCGTGATAGGAGGTGATGACCACCTCGGGCTCGAAGTCTAGCGTTGCCAGATGCCGTTCGATCGAATGGGCGAGCGCCTCGATGTAGACCGGCTCGTCATAGTAGGGCGGAACACTGCGCACGGCAGGCGCGCGGCGCATCTTCATCAAGGCGCGAAACAGCTGGTCGTTGGCGGTCGCGGTGGTGGTCGCGGAGTATTGCGGGTAGAGTGGGAACGACAGGATGCGGTCGCAGCCTTGTTCGACCAGCCTTTGAGCGACGCTCGCGGTCGAGGGGTTGCCGTAGCGCATCGCCCAGTCGACCACGACATCGGGTAGGTCGATGAGCGCTGCGGCCAGCTTTTCGCTCTGCGCGCGGGTGTAGGTGCGCAGCGGCGACTCGTTCCTCTCGCGGTTCCATATCCTGGCGTAATTGGCGCCGGACTTCTTCGGTCTGGTGGTCAGCACCAAGCCGTAGAGGATCGGATACCAGATCGCCTTGTTGAGTTCGATGACGCGCGGATCGGACAGGAATTCGCGGAGATAGCGCCACATCGGCTTGAAATCGGTACCGTCGGGCGTGCCGAGATTGACCAGCATGACGCCGATCTTGCCTGCCTTTACCGGCGGATGTCCCGCCGGCAGCAGGTCGAGCGCTTTCGCGGCTTTGGGGTCGACAGGCGTGGAAAGCGTCATGAAGGTCTCCCGACACCGCGAAACCGACGATGTCGGGCGAACCTAGCGATGCGGCGCGAGTTTTCAATGCTGCGTCTGGCCGCACCTTACCCTGAAAGCCAAAAACCGCCCGGTTTCCCGGACGGATTTTGCTGGTCGCAAGCGCGAAGCGAGGTTACTTCGCCGGAATGGTCAAGCTCGCGCCGACCGGAAGCCGGCGTGGCTCGTAGCCTTTGTTGGCCTCGGAGATCACCTTCCACTTGGCGCCGTCGCCGTAGGCCTTCTTGGCGAGATCCCAATAGGTATCGCCGGCGACGATGACATGGCTGGCTTCGGCCGGGGCGCCGTCAGCCGGCTTTGCCGGAGCAGGTGCGGCTTCGGCCGGTTTTGCCGGTTCGGCCGGAGCCGGCGTTGCCGGGGCGGTTTCCGCCGGGACAGTCGGCGGCGTGGTGGTGATGTCGCCGGAGCCTGCCGGCAATGCGGGCATCGCCGGCTCCGCCGGTGCAGCCTCGGCCGATTTTGCCGGTTCCGCTGGAGCAGGTGCCGGTTCGGCTGGTTTTGCCGGCTCGGCGGCCGGGGCAGCCGCTACGGTTGCGGCAACCTCGGTGATGCGGCCGTCGAGCTTGGGCGTGTAGGGCCGGTGCGCGGCGAGATAGTCGGCAACCACCTGTTCGAGGCCGGGGCCGTAATCATAGGCGTTCTTGGCCTTCTCGGCGAAGACCTTGTAGCCGTCGCCGCCCTGGCGGACATAGTTGTTGGTGGCGACCAGATAGTCCTTGTCCGGGTTGATCGGCGCCCAGGCGCCGCCTTCCATCACCTCGACCGACTTGACTCGGCCGGCATTGGGCGCGACCGACTTGTCGAATGAGTATTTCAGACCTGCCACTTGCGGGAAGCGGCCGCCGCCGTCCTCGACCTGGCTGACGCCGTTTTCCAGCCCGGCAACCAGATCCTTGCCGGAAATCTGGAAGGTCGCCAGCGTGTTCTGGAACGGCAGCACGGTCAGCACCTCGCCCATGGTGACGGTGCCTTTGTCGATCGAAGCACGCAAGCCGCCGCCATTGGAGACGACGATCTCGACGCCCTGTCCCTTGACCCGGTCGAGGATGGCGTCGGAGACGAGGTTGCCCATCGGGCATTCCTTGGTGCGGCAGCTTTCGCGGCTGCCGTCGATGGCCTCGGTGGTCTCGGCCACTTCCTTGTTCTTCAGCGCCTCGATCGGCGCACCGAGTTCCTTGATGCGGGCAAGAACGGCCGGATCGGGAATGATCGACTTGTCGAGGAAGATCGGGTCGCCGCTGGCTTCCTTGACGTTGCCATTGTCTTCGAACACGACCTTGAATTCGCCGAGATATTTCGAATAGGACGCGGCCTGCACGACAGGCACCTTGGAGCCGTCGGGGTTGTCGACCATCGTCGGATAGGGGCCTTCCGCCTTCGGGTCGGTGTTGGACAGAAGCGAATGGCTGTGGCCGCCGACCACCACATCGATGCCCGGGATCTTGGCGATGACATCGCGCTCGCGCCTGTAGCCGATATGGGTGACGGCAATGATCTTGTTGACGCCTTGCGCCTTCAGCTTCTCGACCTCGGCGGTGATCGACTTGACGTCGTCCTCGATGGTAATGTTGGGGCCGGGAGAGGCGAGTTCCGGCGTGTCGTTGGTCACGGCGCCGACAATGCCGATCTTCTGGCCGCCGATCTCAAGCACAATCGACGGCTTGATCTTGCCTGCGGCGCCGGACTTGTCGTTGGGCACGACATTGGCGCTGACGATCGGGAACTTCGCCTTGTCGAGATAAGGCACCAGCGCGCTCTCGCCATCGTCGAATTCGTGGTTGCCGAGCGTCACCGCGTCGGGCTTGATCTGATTGAGGAATTCCTCCTCCGCCGTGCCCTTGTAGGTGATGTAGAACAGCGATCCCTGAAAGCTGTCGCCGGCATTGAGCAGCAGCACGTTCTGGCCTTCGAGCTTCTTGCGCTCCTGTGCGATCGCGGTGACCAGCCGGCCGGCGCCGCCGATGCACTCACCCTTGGTCTCTTCCTCGGCCGAGCAGGTCGACTCGTATTTGTTGTTGCCTTCGATGCGGCTGTGCCAATCGTTGAAATGCAGGATGTTCAACGTGTAGTCGGCAAAGGATGGTGCGGCCGACAGGCCGAGTGTCGAGGCAGAGAGGGCGGCAATGGCGGCGAGCTTCTTCATCTTCGTCTCCCGGATATGATCAAAGGCGTTTAACGCTCTTGCCCGACTGCAGGATAACAGCCAGCATTTCGGGTATGTTCACATCGCGGTTGTGGCGATGCAAGAGGAATCAGGGCGGATAACCGGCATCGGTTTGCCGGCATAAAAAAGGCGGCGGCATCGCGCCGCCGCCATCCGCAAAGCCGCATGGGAAAGGTTCAGCCGCGCCTGGTCAGCACGAAGTTCTGCCCGGCGGAGCTGGTGCAATTCAGCTGGTTTATGGACACCAGCAGGCAGTTGAAAGCGATTGGCTGCTGCCGGATCAGCGAGGTTCCGTTGATCTCGACCGAGGTGGCGCCGGTCTTGGTGTAGCTGCCGTCAGCGAATTTCTCACCGGTCTCCGCCGAAACGGTGGTGAAGACGCCGCCGTTCAATGTCGAGACCGCCTTGCCTTCGGCGTTCAGCCATGAGCCTTCGACGCCTCGCGCCTGCGATGAGATCGGTGGCCCGTCGGAACCGCCGGTGGTGCAGGCGGCAAGCATCGTCGCAAGAGCGCCTGCCGCGCCCGCAGAAAGAATTTTGCGCGCAATCGTCATATCAAATCCTCTCCTGACGCATCGGCCCAATCGTCAAACGACGTTTTTGGGGAACACGATGTGCGTGGCCTCAAGTTTCCAGAGCCGTCCCTCGTGCGTCCAAATGGATGCACACTGCTCTCGTCCGCATCCCTTCAATCGCCCGATTTCCGGGCGATTGCAAGGCAGTGAGGCAGGGGTATGGAACCGCTATCGAACGAGGATGTTGCGGAATTGCCACGGGTCGCTTTTGTCGAGGTCCTCGGGAAACAGGCCCGGACGGTTATCGAGCGGCGTCCAGTCGGTGTAGTAGCCCTTGACCGGTCCGAGATACTGGGACTGCACTTCCAGGCAGCGTTTGTAGTCCATCTCGTCGGCCTCGACGATGCCGGCTTCCGTGTTTTCCAGCGCCCAGACCATGCCGGCGAGCACGGCCGAGGTGACCTGCATGCCGGTAGCGTTCTGGTAGGGCGCCAGCTTGCGGGCTTCGGCCAGCGACAGCTGCGAACCGTACCAGTAGGCGTTCTTGGCATGGCCGTAGAGCAGCACGCCAAGCTCGTCGACGCCGTCGACCAGTTCGTTTTCGTCAAGCACATGGTGGACCGGCTGCGGCTTGCCGGCAGCGCCGAACATTTCGTGGAGTGACAACACGGCGTCGTTGCAGGGGTGATAGGCATAGTGGCAGGTCGGGCGGTATTGCACCTTGCCCTTCTTCGACCGCACGGTGAAGAAGTCGGCGATCGAGATCGCCTCATTGTGCGTCACCAGGAAACCGTATTGCGCGCCCGGCGTCGGGCACCAGGAGCGCACGCGGGTGTTGGCGCCGGGTTGTTCGAGATAGATCGCAGCCTTGGAGCCATGCTTGTGCTCCTTGCCGTTCTTCGGCATCCATCTCTCATGCGTGCCCCAGCCGAGCTCGGCCGGCTGCAGCCCTTCCGAGATGAAACCTTCGACCGACCAGGTGTTCCAGAACACGTTCATCGGCTTCGGCTTCTTGGTGCGCTGGGTGTCGCGCTCGGCGATGTGGATGCCCTTGACGCCGGCCTTCTTCATCAGCTTCGCCCAGCCGTCACGGTCGTCCTGCGCGGGTTCGGAAAACTCGAGGCCGAGGTCGCCGGCAAGGTTCAGCAGCGCCTGCTTGACGAACCACGAGACCATGCCCGGATTGGCGCCACAGGTCGAAACCGCGGTAGCGCCGCCGGGCTTGTCGTGCTTCTCCTTGATCAAGGCTTCGCGCAGCGCGTAGTTGGTGCGGCTGGCATTGTCGGCCTTGGCGTCGAAATAGAAGCCGAGCCACGGCTCGACGACGGTGTCGATGTAGAGCACGCCGAGCTTGCGGCAGAGCCGCATCAGGTCGACCGAGCCGGTATCGACCGACAGATTGATGCAAAAGCCCTGGCCGCCACCATTGGTCAAAAGCGGCGTCAGCAGTTTCTTGTAGTTTTTCTCGGTCACGTGCTCCTGGACGAAGGCGATGCCGCGCTCGTCGAGCAGCTTGCGGTCGGTGTCGAGCGGGTCGATGACCGTCATGCGCGACTTGTCGAATTTGAAATGGCGCTCGATCAGAGGCAGCGTTCCCCGTCCGATCGAACCAAAGCCGATCATCACGACAGGGCCGGTGATTTCACCGTAAACGGGCCAGTTTTCATTCGCCATTTTATCGAGCACTCCTTCAAGCAACGCGCCAAAACGGCCGTTCGACCGCCGCGCGACAAACCATAGATCATTGTCACAATAAAGCGAAAAGCAGGGATAAGGTTAGTTCCCGGCCGCCCAGATACGCCTACGGTTCGAGCAGTTTCGCGAATTCCGGTGTGAACAGCGCTTGTGCTTCGGAGACTGGCATTTCAACGAGATCGCCGCCGCAAGCCTGGATGACGTTGGGCAAACCTTGCAGGCCGAAGACCAGAACCTGCCTGTCGCCATCGCGCTTCAGGCTGGCGCCGAGATAGTCGCTGATCAAATCGTCGATGCCGCATTCGGCCTCGTAATCCACCTCGGTCTGGTCGCTTGGCTTCTTGCGGTTTTCCCTGACGAAGGCGGCCAGCGAGGGGCCTGGCTTGCCGTCGCCCGTATCGGAAAACATGTCCTGAAGGGTAAGCAAGGCGCCACGGCGCACGTCCATGACATAGGCGTCGGAATAGTTGTTCGGATGCGCACCGCCGCAATAGAGGCTGCCGGATTCCGACCAGCTCATCAGCTTCGGCGTCAATGACGTCACTTTGGACGTCGTGTCTTCGTAGCCGCCAAGCGAATCGTCATCCATGCCCTCCATCGGTGGTCCATCGTGGAAGCCGGCGTATTGCAGCGCCGCGCACGTCAAGGCGCTGAGGCTGTCATGCCAATGGCGGTTCTGCAGCAAGGCATTGGCGGCTTCGATCGGCGCACCGCCGGCGAGATCGACGATGCGCGGCCTGGCGAATTTGGTGCGTGGATCGGTGACATAGTTGTAGGCTGCATCCGGCCAACCTTCCTTGGCGTCTGCCTTGGGCGCGAAATCCAGCTTGAGATAGTCGTAGGGCGATGCCGCCATGGTGATCGGCGCATCGTCACCCGAGAATGTCATATCGGTGAAATCATAGAGATCGCGTGGCGTCGTCGCCGGCGTCTCCGTCTGGGCACGGCTGGCGAACCTTGTCAGCTTCAGCGGCAGGGTCTTTTTGGCCGTCCAGGTGCCTTCCAGCGTCTTGCCCTTGTCGGCGGAACTCAACCGCCAGACGGCGCCGATGGCTGGAGCCTGGCCGTCGCCGCACTTCTTGGCATCGCAGGCTTCTTCCTCGGCCAATTGAAAGGTGGCGCCCTTGCTCGACTTCGCCTGCAGAGGAATATCGACGCCCTTGGAGCGGTAGAAATAGCGGCCCGCCAGTGCCTCTCCAGCCGTCGCCGGATCACCGGTAAACTCGACGACGATGTCGATGTTGCCGAGCTTCCCCGCATAGGTCACCGGTTCCGCATGCGCTGTTGCCGGCAACGCCAGCAATGCACCGAGCAGGACGGCTAGCTTCAGAACATGTCGGATCATCGTCACTCCTGAGCCATGGTTTGCAGGCGTTGCACCAGCCGGTCACGGTCTGATGTCATCCCCTTATAGTCGAGTTGAGCCTCATCCAGCGCCTGCAATTGCGCCGCGAAAGAGGCGGCAAGCGTTGCCCGGTCGGGATGCCGCGCCAGCACTTTCAGCGGGTCGAGATGAATGCGGATGGTGAACAGGATGTCGCGCGACAGAGGCAGTTTGCGCAGCGTCTGGCGCTCGACGCGGATGAAGGCGTGGGCGTTGACGTCGCCGTCGGGAAATCGCGAGGGGCGGTTGGTGGCACGGTCGATGCGCTCGACATTGGAGAGCGGATGATAGAGCGCGTCGCCGGCCTGGATCGACCAGTTGAAGCGTTCGACGGCCTGGCCCTGCAGGCCGTCGAACATGCGGTTGATGAGCTCGGCCGGCCTGGTGCCCGGACCGAAGCCCGGCACCGGTGCATGGATCTGCTGCAGCGGCCGGCCGAATTTCTCGACCAGCGACCAGGATGACGGGAAACACAGCGAGCCGGCGGCGAGCCGCCAGCCGGTGTCGTCACGGCGCATCAGGATCAGGTCTTCCTGGACGAGCAGCGACGCTGCGACCAGCGGGGCATCGGGGATGGTGGCGTCAGAGTCGGCTTTGGCGCCAATGACCTCAACCCCGGCATTGGTGCGCCGGTACATCCCGGGAAATGTCGACAGCAGATGTGCTTCGATGAGGCCGCGCACTTCGCGCTGGGCGTCGCGCGTGCCGTCTTCCTCGACAAACACCTTGTCGGGAATTTCGGCATACAGCCGGCGCTTTTCGGCGAGATGGTCGAAGAGATACCGGTCGACCTCGATCCATTTGTCGAGCTCGAGCGGCTTCAGCCCGATGGTGAAGAGCTTTGAGGAGCCATCATAGGGCGTGTGCGTGGGCTGAGGAGAATTCATGCTTCGCTAGAAAGTGTCCAATGCCCGCTGTTATTCTCGCAGCCGCTTCGTATCAGGCCAATGTTGCCGGGATCAAGCCGCGCAGAGAATTGCCGACGAACAGTGTTTTGGCGGATTTCAACTCGTCATAGCTGTAGATCGCCTCCTGGGCGCGGCCTTCGTCCAGCAGCTCGGCGCGCAATACGCCAGGCAGCAGGCCGCAGTCGAGCCTGGGTGTCATCAGCATGCCATCACCGAAATCGGCGAAGACGTTGGTGATGGTGCCTTCGCAGATTTCACTGCGCTCATTTGCGAGCAACACTTCGTCGGCCTGGGTGATCAGATATTCGGAGCGGGCGTGAGTGTAGACTTGCCGCCGGCCGGTCTTGTGGCGCAGCAGCGTGTCGGCCGAGGAGAGCCGCACCCGTGCCAGCTGCAGCCGCCAGACCTTGTCGGCGGCGAACGGCTCATAGGCCTGGACCGAGGCGGTCACTTCGCCATTGCGCTGCAGGACGAGCCGGGTGCGCAGCGCCGTCTGCTGCGCCCCGATAGTATTCGCCAGCACCTCGCCGATCCGCTGCGGATCGCAGGCAAAGCCGAGTTCTTCCGCCGAGCCGTAAAGGCGCGCGAGATGGCGTTCGAAGCGCAGAAAGCCCTGGCCGGGCTCCCAGCGCATCGTCTCGATCAGCTCGAAATCGGCGGTGTCCCCGTCGCGAAGCGCGCCTTCAGCAGACACTCCTGATACTCCTCTTGCGCCGTCGAATCGAAGACGACGCCGCCGCCGACATTGTAAACGGCCTCGCCACTGGAAAAGAGCGATATGGTGCGGATCGCCACCGAAAAGCGCATCATGCCGCCAGGCGCGATCCAGCCGATGGCGCCGCAATAGACGTCGCGCGGTGTCTCTTCCAGCTCGTGCAGGATTTCCATGGCGCGGATTTTCGGTGCGCCGGTAATCGAGCCACAGGGAAACAGCGCGCCAAAGATTTGGCGGATGCCGAGACAAGGCAGAAGCTTCGCCCGCACACGGCTCACCATCTGATGGACGGTCGGGTAGCTCTCGATGCGGAACAGTTCCGGCACTTCCAGCGTGCCGATCTCGCTGATCAGGGAGATGTCGTTGCGCAGGAGATCGACGATCATCCGGTTCTCGGCCTGGTTCTTTTCGTCGTTGCGCAAGAAGGACTTCAACCGCGCGTCCTCGGCCTTGGTCGCGCCGCGCGGTGCGGTACCCTTCATCGGATGGGTTTCGATCATGCCTTCGGCATCGATCGCGAAGAACAGCTCGGGCGAACGCGACAAGACGATGGGATCGCCGAGCGAAATCAGCGCGCCATACTTGACCGGCTGGCGTCCTGTCAGTGCGTCGAAGGCAGCAAGCGGATCGCCCGACCATTGGGCACGGACCGGAAAGGTCAGGTTGCCTTGGTAGCAATCCCCCTTGCGGATGTGGTCGTGAAGGCGCGCGAAGCGTTGGGCGTAGTCCTGAGCGGACCAACTGGCCCTGGCGTCGAAGATGGGGCCATTGGTGGCCGGCGCATCGTTGCGCGGCACGGCCTCTTCGGCCGGGGCATCGAAGACACCCAGACAAACCAATGGCGCGCGCCGGCCTTCAGGCAGCAGCGGCACGAGTTTCGGTTCGAGCAGATAGCCCGCTTCGTAGGAGAAATAGCCGGCCAGCCATTTGCCGGCATCGCTCGCCGCCTGCGCAGCCGCCAGCGCCGGCAGAAAATCCTTGGCATCATAGGCAATGATGATGTGGGCCGGGTGGTCGAAGACCAACTGACGGCCGCTTTCATCGTTGCGGAAAATGGCAGAGGGCAGGGGCATGGGGCTCGGGTACTGCGGTCGATGACGCCAGAACCGCTCTATATGGGGGCCGGGCGGCGTGCAATCGAGGGAGCGGCGTCGCGGGGCAAAGACAGTGGCGAATGCAAGACGGCGCCCGAGAGCGCCGCCTTCTGGTTATGTTGCCGATGACAGATCAGCTGTTGTTGGCGGTCCCGGCGCTCGGGAATTGGCGTGCGAACTCCTTTTCGTCGCCGGCGGCAAGCAGCTTGGCCTGCTCGACCCACTTTTCGCGAGCGATGCGGCCGTCGAAATTCAGCGTGTCCTCGATGCGCTTGACGTCGGCCGCGGTCCAGCCGGCGATCTGCGCGTAGGTCGTGACGCCAAGGCCCTTGAGCAGTTTGTCGTTGACCGGGCCGATACCGATCAGGCGACGCAGATTGTCGGCCTTTCCAGCTGCCGGGGCGGCCTTCTTCGGGACGGCGGCGGGCTTTGAAGCCGCGGCGTTGGGAGCGGCCTTGGCGGCGGCAGGTTTGCTGGCCGCTGGTTTTGCGGCCGCGGATTTGGCCGCAGCTGGTTTGGCCGCGGCGGGTTTGGCGGGGGTCGGTTTCGCGGCCGGGGCGGACTTGGCCGTTGCCGCTGTCGATACCAGCGCGGCCGGCGCCGAACTTGAAGGCTTGGCGGATGGAGCTGATGTTTCACGCAGCCGGCGTTCGAGATCGGCGCGGGTCTTGCCGCAGGCGTCGAGTTCGCCAGTCAGGCGATCGGCGTCGGCGCGCAGTCTGTCACGCTCGCTGCGGGTGCGGTCGAGATCGCCGCGCAGGCTGTCGAGTTCGCCGCGCAGCCGGCCCCAGATAAACCAGCCAACCAACACACCTACAAGGAACGCCAGGACAATGTAAAAGAAGGTCATCGTCTCTCTCCAGTCGGATCCGTCCGCCGCCGTCCCAAGTCATGACCTTGGCAGATCGGATCATCCAATGTGGTTCGGCGGCTCAGGGAACAGCCGGTCTGTCGTCGAGTGTCGGCGTTCGGCTTTCCGCCCATTGCCAACCGTCGCTGTCGCATTCGTCAGACCGCTGCCATGGGCCGGGATACTGTCCGGCCTTAAGCCGCGCGCCCGGCTGAGCTTCAGTCGGAAAGCTATCATACGGCTTCGGGAAAGCTAACGGAATTTTCGCCGGAGAGTTATTCAAGAACAGATATTTAGAACAAGAACAGAGCTGCCGTCACATGCATTCCGGCTAAACTGTTCTGCGATTCTGCAAAGTCGAGGCCGCTGCTGAACCTGCCACTCTGCGCCATCGGTCCAATGGGTGCGCGCATTAACTGTCGAGCGCTTCCAACTCGTCGATCAGGCCGCCGATCACGCCAAGCCCGATCTGCCAGAAGGCGGGGTCGGTGGCGTCGAGGCCGAAGGGGGCGAGAAGTTCGGAGTGATGCTTGGTGCCACCAGCGCGCAGCATCTCGAAATACTTATCCTGGAAGCCGTGCTCGGCGTTCTGGTAGACCGCGTAGAGCGAGTTCACCAGGCAGTCGCCAAAGGCATAGGCGTAGACGTAGAAGGGGGAGTGGACGAAGTGCGGGATGTAGGTCCAGAAGACCTCATAGCCCTCGCGCAGCTTGATCGCCGGCCCCAGGCTTTCTGCCTGCACCTCGAGCCAGAACTGGCCGAGCTTGTCGGAGGTCAGTTCGCCGTTCTTGCGCTCTGCATGCACCTTGCGCTCGAACCCGTAGAAGGCGATCTGGCGCACGACCGTGTTGATCATGTCCTCGACCTTCTGGGCGAGCATCGCCTTGCGCTCGCGCTTGTCGGTGGTCTGGTCGAGCAGCGAACGGAAGGTCAGCATCTCGCCGAATACCGAGGCCGTCTCGGCCAAAGTCAGCGGCGTCGAAGCCATCAGGGCGCCCTGGCCGCCGGCCAGCACCTGATGCACGCCGTGGCCGAGTTCATGCGCCAGCGTCATCACATCGCGCGGCTTGCCCATGTAGTTGAGCAGCACGTAAGGGTGCGCCGAAGGCACGGTCGGATGGGCGAAGGCGCCGGGCGATTTGCCGGGCCTGACCGGCGCGTCGATCCAGTTGCGGTCGAAGAAGACGCGGGCGATCTCGGCCATATCAGGTGAAAAGCGCTGATAGGCCGACAGCACGGTGTTCCTGGCGTCGTCCCAAGGGATCACGGCCTGCGGCGTCTCGGGCAAGGGGGCGTTGCGGTCCCAGTGGTTCATCACCTCCATGCCGAGCCAGCGCGCCTTCATCGCGTAGTAGCGATGCGACAGGCGCGGATAGGCTTCGCGCACGGCCGACGCCAGCGCGTCGACCACGCTGCGCTCGACGCGGTTGGCGAGATGGCGTGAATCGGCGATGTCCTCGAAGCCGCGCCAGCGGTCGGAAATCTCCTTGTCCTTGGCCAGCGTGTTGGTGATCAGCGTGAAGGTGCGCAGGCTCTTGCGGAAGGTTGCGGCCAGCGCTTCGGAGGCGCGGCGGCGGACCTCCCCATCGGCGTCCTGCAGGCGGTTCAGCGCCGGCTCCAGCGTCAGTTCCTCGCCGTCTATGTCGAAGCGCAGATCGGTCATCGTCTCGTCGAACAGCCGGTTCCAGGCACCGCGTCCGGTGATCGATTTCTCATGGAACAGCTGCTCGACCCGGTCCTCGAGCTGGTAGGGCTTGTCCATTCTGAGGTCGAGCACCCAGGGGCGGTAATGGGCAAAGCCGGCGTCGGCGGCGAGGGCTGCTTCTAGCGCCTTGTCGTCGATCAGGTTCAGCTCCAGCGCGAAGAACAAAAGATGCGCGCTGGCGTCGGTCATCTTCTCCTGGATGTCGCCATAGAGCTTTGCGCGCTGCGGATCGGCGGTGTTGCCGGCATAGATCAGGCCGGCATAGGAGACGATGCGGCCGATCAGTTCCTCCAGCGCCTCATAGGCTGTCAGCGCCTCGCCAAGCCTGCCGGCGCTGCCGCGCTCGGCCTCCGCAGCCAGCGTGCCCTTCCAGCGGTTCTCGAAGGCGACGGCATCGGCCGCCGCCTTGGCAAGGTCGCGCTTCAGTTCGGGCGCCTCCATGCCGGAATAAAGATCGGCGAGATTCCATTCCGGCAGGTCGCCGAGTTCCGCCGCGCCCTGACCGGACGCTACCGCCGCAAGCTGCCGACCGAGAATCCTGCTCATCAACAATTACCTTCTGGAATCAAGGGGAAAGGACAAGCCGGTCAAATCCTAAGGAATTCGTTCACCGGGTTTTTTGAAACCTTGTTTAGAACCCTGTGCCAAGATGATCCATGGGAATTTCCCAGGCGGGCAACTCAAATCAGTCATGACAGGTTCCATTCTTATAGTCGATGACGATCCCGTGCAGCGCCGGCTGCTCGAGGCGGCGGTGACGAAATTTGGCCACAGCGCCATCGTTGCCGATGGCGGCGAGGCCGGTCTGAGCGCGCTTGACGGACCCAATGCGAGGGATATTTCGGCAGTCATCCTCGACCTTGTCATGCCGGGCCTCGACGGCATCGGCGTGCTGAAGGCGATGCGCGAGCGCGGCATCACTGTTCCCGTCATCGTGCAGACTGCGCAGGGCGGCATCGAAACGGTGGTTTCGGCGATGCGCCACGGCGCTTTCGATTTTGTCGTCAAGCCGGCGTCTCCCGACCGGCTGCAGACCGCGGTCGGCAACGCGCTCAAGGTCGAGGCGGTCGAGGACGAGGTCAAGCGCACGTCGCGGCGTCGCGGCGGCCACCTGACCTTCAAGGACATGATCACGCACAGCCCGGCGATGGACCGGGTGATCCGCCTCGGCCAGAAGGCTGCGGCCTCCAACATCCCGATCCTGATCGAGGGCGAATCGGGCGTCGGCAAGGAATTGGTGGCGCGCGCCATCCAGGGCAGCGGCGAACGCCGCACAAAGCCGTTCGTCACCGTCAATTGCGGCGCCATCCCCGACAATCTGGTCGAATCGATCCTGTTCGGTCACGAAAAAGGTTCGTTCACCGGCGCCACCGAAAAGCACACCGGCAAGTTCGTCGAGGCGCATTCGGGCACCCTGTTCCTGGATGAGATCGGCGACCTGCCGCTCGACGTGCAGGTCAAGCTGTTGCGCGCCGTGCAGGATGGCGAGGTCGATCCGGTCGGCGGCCGTTCCACCGTCAGGGTCGACATCAGGCTGATCTCGGCCACGCACCGCAACCTTCTGCAGCAGGTCAAGGACGGCAAGTTTCGCGAGGACCTGTTCTACCGGCTCAACGTTTACCCGATCGTCGTGCCGCCGCTGCGCGACCGCCGCGACGACATCCCCTATCTGGTCAAGCATTTCATGGACAAGGTGGCGCCGGCGGGCAATCGCCTGCACGGCATCTCGGATGCCGCACTGGCCATGCTGCAGGCCTATGATTGGCCGGGAAACATCAGGCAGCTGGAAAACGCCGTGTTCAGGGCCTCGGTGCTTGCCGAAGGCGATGTGCTCACGACTGACGAATTTCCGCAGATCCGGGCGCAGGTCGACGGCACCGTCAATCTCGACGCCGATGCGTCCTTGTCGGGCCCCGGCATGGCCTTGAGCACCGGATCGCAAGGCGATGGCGCGCAGACTGATGACGCCGGTACTGCAGCTGCCGAGCTCGCCCCTCCGGCCAGGTTGCTTCAGCGTTTCGGCACATTGAGGGCGCTGGACGAGCGTGGCAATGTGCGTGCGCTGGCCGATGTCGAACTCGAAATGATCAAGCTCGCCATCGACCATTACAACGGCCAGATGAGCGAGGTCGCACGGCGTCTCGGCATCGGCCGCTCGACGCTCTACCGCAAGCTCAAGGAATACGGCATCGACCCGGAAACCGGCCGCCTCGACCGCCTTGCCTCCTGAACGCCGAATTCCACAGCTTGCCAACGCAAGGCCGGGACCAGCTTGCCATGCCACATCCGGCGCTGCATAAGGGTTGGGGCGGGAATATGGCTGATGCGGACAGCGTTGTTCACGCATTAAGGCCAGCGGTAACAGATCGTGTAGCGGGAAAAGGCTGAATCTTGATCTAAACCAGCAGTTTACCAAGAAATCCTGTGTATTATTTTTGACGGGATATCGCCACGGTGTTACCGCATTTCGGCTTCAATAAGCGATGATTAACCATTAGGATCGATATTCGGATGTGAGAACCACGCATCCGTTTGGACAAATCCGGGGACAAACGGCAGCCTGCAAGGCCTTTTGATTTGAACAAAGTCGAACGACACAGAAACGGGCGGCGCGATCACATGGGCGTCTGGCCGAGATGGCTGGCAGCGTTGATCGTTGCGTTCGCTTTCCTCGCCGCAACTGCTGCCGGCGCCAGCGCTGAAACGCGCTCGCTCAAGCTCTATCACCTCCACACGCACGAAAAGGCCGAGATCGTCTACAAGCGCAATGGCCGCTACGATCCGGCAGGCCTCAGGAAGATCAACATCATCCTGCGCGACTGGCGTCGCAACGAACCGACCAAGATGGATCCGCGCCTGCTCGATCTGGTGTGGGAAGCTTACCGGCAGGCCGGCGCCACCGACTACATCCAGGTCGTTTGCGGCTATCGCTCGCCGTCGACCAATTCGATGCTGCGCAGCCGCAGCCGCGGTGTCGCCAAGGAAAGCCAGCATATGCTGGGCAAGGCGATGGACTTCTACATTCCGGGTGTGCCGCTGAAAAAGCTGCGCAACATCGGCCTGAAGATGCAGGGCGGCGGCGTCGGCTACTATCCGTCGTCGGGTTCGCCCTTCGTCCACATGGACGTCGGCAATGTGCGGCATTGGCCAGGCATCAGCCGCCAGGAACTGGTCAGCCTGTTCCCCAATGGCAAGACGCTGCATGTGCCGAGCGACGGCAGGCCGTTGCCGGGTTATGACCAGGCGCTCGCCTCCTACAAGGCGCGCAAGGGCGCCGGTTCTCCTGCCATCATGATGGCCAGCGCAGGCGGCAGCACCAAGAAATCCGGTGGCTTCCTGTCCGCGTTCTTTGGCGGTGGCGGTGAAGACGAAGCCGACGACAGCGCCGATGTCGCTACCGCCGCGCCGCCGCCGAGAAGCGTGAAGCCGGTGCTGGCTGCCACGAGCAACAACAACAGCAATCTGCCTGGCATCGCGATCGTGTCGCCGCAGAACGCCAAGCGCGCCAACATTCCGCAGCTTGCCGACGACAGCGCTGACGATTCGGAGCCGCAGGACACGCCAGAGACGATCATCGCCGCGCTGCCCGCCAAGGAAGTGCCGCTGCCCGCTTTCGCACCGCGGCCGAAGGCCGATGTCGGCGCGCAACAACCTGAGACCGTGCCGTTCGGCGTGGCCGATGCCACCACCGAACAGACGGTGGCGACGGCGCAGGCGCCGGCCAATGTGCCGTTCGGCACGGCCGATGCGAGCAATGCCGACCAGGGGGCCGATCAAGCTGCCGCTCCGGCGCAGGTCGCGGTCAACGTCCCGTTGCCGACCTGGCGTCCCGACCGCTCTTCGCCGCCGGCTGAGCTTGCGCCGCAGGACAAGGGCGTTCTGCTGGCGCTGGCCGATACGGCTGCCCACAAGCAGACCGCAACCGACGCGTTCTCGGTGCTGCCGTCGCAGCGTCCGGACGAGGTCAAGGCGGTTCTCGAACAGGCCAGCGCCGCCGATACAGCCGGTGCTACCGACGACTATCAGGTTGCGTCGCTCGAGCCTCGCTCGGCGTTCAACGATCCGTCAGGTGTCGATGCCGCATCGCCGCGCGGTGCTATTGCTGCCCGTCCCGCCGGTACCGATCCAGCCTCGGTGATCGGCGCCGGCGTCAAGACGACACGCAAGGAAGCAAGGGCTTCGGCTCGCGACCTGAAGCCAGGACCGAAGGCAGTGGTGGTGGCGGCCGAACCGCAGGCGGCGCGCTGGGCGCTGAGCAGCGGCGACAACATCGCCACCGTTTCCAGCCCGACGACTGCGCCGCGCTATGCCTACAACATCGTGCATACGCCGCCGAGCGAGGTCTACACCGCAGGTTTCCAGGCGGACAACCAGATGGCCGATGCCAACCGCTTCACCGGCAATGCCGTAAAATTCCTTTCGGTCGCCCGCTTCCAGACGAAGTAAGGGCGTGACCGGGGCGTTATCGACTCGAAGCCGCGCTGGGCAACCTGTGCGGCTTTTGTTTTTAGCGAGATCTCGAGCACTGGCTTCCATCGCCACAGAATGCTAACCACCAAGCTGCATTCCCGCTTCGTCTAATGGTAGGACAGCGCCCTTTGAAGGCGTGAATCGTGGTTCGAGCCCATGAGCGGGAACCAATGCTTTCAAGTACTTAGAAGATTTCCTCGCTGGATTGTCCAATATTTGGCCGATAATCGCCGTGATGGCGAAGGGCGATAAGCAGAGCGGCGACCCCCCGAGATTTGGTTTCGCCGCCCTTTCGCACCGATCGGGACTTTGAGCGAGGCATGGCGCTAGCAGTGACTATCGCCACCGTTTAGTAATGGCCCGCATTGAGGTCGGTCGCGCCGCGGGCTGGATCGCCACCAAGAGGTTACATCGCTTTAGTCTCTCGACGAGTGGCGTTCGTCGCAACTGACCGGCGCCTAAGCGGTGCGCCTGCTGCGCATGGCCTATTGGCTACCAAGCTCTGCAGCTTTGAGACGTCAGACGGTCACCCGAAGGTGACGAGGGGTTGGAATTGGAAGTTACTTGTCTGTTCGTGACATGCGCCATAAGCAAGAGTTGGGGGAAGCTTTAGTGAGTCACAATCCTCGTCCAAGACAAGAAATCGGGCGCCGGGGCGGCTGTGGTAAGCGCGCGCCTCAATCGTCGAGGCGCGCCGCTCTGTGCCGACATGGGACCGGACTGATCGTTCGGACAGTCGCGCATGCTTGAGACGCTCAACCAGCGGGTCGAGGACGTTGCTACCCTCAACAGCAAACTGATCCTCTTGGTCGGGCCGCCCAGGTCCGGAAAGACGAAACTGTTGAATGCTCTGGCGGAGCGGCGGCAGTTCGGCGTAGTCAACGTCGGCGCGGCCCTGGGGCGTCTGCTGCTGGAGGTCCCAGGCACTCGCCGTCATGCCGAGGCGGGTGGCATCTTCAAGGATGTGGCGGCAGGGCATGCCGTGGAGGGACTCGTCCTGCTTGACAATATCGAGCTGCTGTTCGACCGCTCACTGCAACTCAACCCGCTTGATCTGTTGAAGCGACAGGCGCACGTGCGACGGGTCGTAGCGGTCTGGCCCGGTGAGCTTAGCGGCGGCCGGCTCACCTACGCGGCGATAGGGCATCCAGAATATCAGGACTACGGCGTCGATGGCCTGGTCCCGTTTAGAACCAATTGATGGGGGAAGGCGAGTTTTCGATGCGTTACAGCGATCTAATTCAGTTTGAGCCGATCGAGTCGGTGATCCAGCTTCTGGACGCGAACCGTCCAGACGAAGCCAAGAAGCTCGTCGCGACCTATGTTATTTCCGACGACATGGCCGAGAGGATCAGCAAGCAGATCATCCCGCAGCTGTCTTTCGACGAGTCGGTCGACCACAAAGGTGTCCTGATCGTTGGCAACTACGGCACAGGTAAATCCCACCTGATGTCTGTTCTTTCATTGGTGGCGGAGGATGCCGCCTACGTGCCGATGATCCGCCATCTCAAGGTCGCCGACGCTGCCGGCGCCATCGCGGGAAAGTTCAAGGTCCATCGGATCGAGATCTCCAGCCAGATGTCGTTACGGGATATCATCACGCAGCAGCTGGAGCTTTTCCTCGAGAGGCAGGGCGTCAGCTTCTCCTTCCCACCTGCCGAAAAGGTTGTCAGCAACAAGCCAGCCTTCGAGGAGATGATGGCGGCGTTCGCCGATGTCCATCCGAACCATGGCGTGCTGCTCGTCGTCGACGAGTTCCTGGAGTATCTTCGGTCCCGCAAGGACCATGATCTGATTCTTGACCTTTCGTTCCTGCGCGAAATCGGCGAAGTGACAAAGCATTTGCGCTTCCGTTTCATGGCTGGTGTTCAGGAGGCGATCTTCGATAGCAGCCGCTTCGCGCACGTGGCGGACAGCCTCAGACGCGTTCAGGAGCGGTTCGCCCAGGTGCTGCTGGCGCGGCAGGACGTCAGTTTCGTGGTCGCCGAGAGGCTGCTCAAGAAGTCGGCCGATCAACAGAACAAGATCCGAGCCCATCTCACGTCATTCGCCAAATTCTACGGCTCTATGAACGAGCGGATGGATGAGTACGTCAGGCTGTTTCCCGTTCATCCCGAATATATCAGCACATTCGAGCGCCTGATCTTCACCGAGAAGCGTGGCGCGCTGGTGACGCTGCGGGACCAGATCCAGGCAATCCTCATCGATGAGGTGCCGACCGATCGGCCCGGTCTGATCGGCTATGATAAGTTCTGGGACACGGTGACGTCCAACTCGGTGCTGCGCGCTGACCCCAACATCGGCCCGGTTCTCAAGGTGTCAGAGATCTTGGCCGAGCGCGTTCAGAAGGCCTTCACGCGTCCTGCCTATCGGCCGATGGCACAGCGCATCGTCAATGGCCTCTCCGTGTATAGGCTGACGACGGGCGGCGACATCTACGTTCCGATCGGGCCGACCGCCGAGGAGTTGCGCGACACGCTGTGCCTCTACCAGCCGGGCATAGAGGACATGGGAGGTGAGCCGGCCGCTGATCTCCTCTCGCTCGTGCAGACAGTGTTGCGAGAAACGATCAAGACCGTAAATGGGCAGTTCATTTCGAAGGCGCCCGATACTGAGCAGTACTATCTCGATCTGAAGAAGGACGTTGACTACGACGCCCAGATTGAGAAACGCACCGAGGCCTTATCAGATGATGCGCTCGACCGCGCCTACTACGGCGCGATCCGCCAGCTGATGGAGCGTACTGACGACACTGCCTACGTCACAGGCCATCAGATCTGGCAGTATCAAATCGAGTGGCAGGACCGTCGTGTCGAGCGCAACGGTTATCTGTTCTTCGGCGCGCCGAACGACCGGCCCACGGCTCAGCCCGAGCGGGATTTCTACATTTACTTCATCCAGCCGTTCGAACCGCCGCGGTTCCGCGACGAGACCAAACCGGACGAGGTGTTTTTCCGACTAAAGGGCCGGGACGAATCCTTCAAGCGTCACTTGTCCTTCTATGCGGCCGCCCAGGATCTCGCTTCGACTGCAAGCGGTGGCGCCAAGTCCACCTATCTCGACAAGGTGAACGACGCCCTGCGTGACATGAGAAAATGGCTGCAAGAGAAGCAGATGACCGCTTACGAGGTCACCTATCAGGGCAAGACCAAGACCCTGCAGGAATGGACCAAGGGTGTCTCACTCCGCGACAAGGCCCAGCTCGGGCCGGATGACCGGATCAATTTCCGCGATGTCGTGAACGTCATCTCCGGCCTGGCGCTCAACAACCAGTTCGCCGAGGTCTCACCCGAATATCCGACCTTCTCGGTGCTGGTCACAGAATCCAACCGCAAGCAGCTCGTGGGGAATGCGCTTAAGTCGTTGGCCGGTGGTACGCGGACCAAGGACGCTATTGGGATTCTAGACGCCCTGGAGATGTTGGATGGCGATCGAATCGATCCCACGCGGTCACGTTACGCGCGGGAGATTTTATCCCGCCTGAAGGGCAAGGGGCATGGCCAGGTTCTCAACCGCAGCGAACTGCTGAGCGGTTCGAGTGACGTCGAATATTTCGCGCCTCTCAAATATCGTCTAGAGCCGGATCTGCTGGTCACAGTGCTCGGCGGGCTCGTATATTCCGGTGACATTGTCTTGGCGGTCACCGGCGACAAGATCGACTCCGGTAAGGTCACGCTGCTCTCCGAGCGGGCCCTGGATGACCTGAAGCAGTTCAAGCACGTCGAGGCGCCCAAGGAGATCAATGTAGCCGTCCTGCGCGCGCTGTTCGAGTTGCTGGGGCTCTCGCCGGGACTGGCGCAATTGGCCACCCAGGGCTCCGAGGAACCCGTGAAGCAACTGGTCGAAGCTGTCGGCGGACTTGTGCGGCGTGTGCTCCACGCCACAACGGACATGCAGAGTAGGCTCAGCTTCTGGGGGCAGCCGCTGCTACGCGAGGATGAGATCCGCGAATGGCGCGGCCGTCTGGACGCCTTGAAGGCCCTCACCGAGAGCCTGTCGCCTTACAACACAGTGGGCAAGCTCAAGAACTTGCGCATCGGTTCGGACGATATCGAAGCACAGAAGAAGAACCTCGAGACGCTGGTGGCCATCGAACGGATGATGGAGTTTGTGGCCGAACTGGGCGGCACTGCGAGTTACCTGTCGCAAGCCGAAATAGTCATCTCGCCCGATCACACATGGGTTAGGCAGGCGGATGCCACGCGAAAAGATGTCTTCGACAAGTTGTCGAAAGATCGGACCGCTCAGCAGGGCGCCGGATATCGTCAAACGCTCTCCCAGCTGAAGAAGGATTACGTCACCGCCTATATCGGCCAGCACAGCAAGGCGCGGCTGGGAGTCGCGGAGGACAAGACGAAGGCGTCGCTGAGGAAGGATCCGCGCCTCACCGCGATGCGCGCGCTGGCCGGGATCTCATTGATGCCGACCAGCCAGCTGACGAGTTTCGACGACAAGCTGGACAAATTGAGAAGCTGCGCCGCGCTGGTGGAATCCGAGCTTTCAGCCAGCCCGGTCTGCCCGCACTGCCAATTCCGACCATCCAGCGAACAGAGCGATATGCTGCCTGCCGCCAACGTGCTCAAGCAACTCGACGATGAACTTGATAGGCTTCTCGAAAACTGGGTTCAGACATTGGTCGAGAATCTCGAAGATCCGATCATCCAGTCGAACTTCGATCTGCTGAAGGCGTCGTCGCGTAAGATCGTGACGGGCTTCGCGGAGAAGAAGACACTCCCGGAATTCGTCACACCTGAATTCATTTCTGCCGTTCAGGAAGCGCTGTCGGGGCTCGAGAAGATCAACGTGACTGGCGACGAAATCAGGGTAGCTTTGCTCCTAGGTGGGTCGCCAGCTACGCCCGACGATCTGCGCAGACGCTTCGAAACATTCCTCAATGACCGCTGCAAAGGTCGGGACACTAACAAGCTGCGCTTCGTGGTGGAGTGATCGCTATGCCCGCACATAGCCAAGAAAAAATGAGACCAAACCGATGAACGATCTCCTTCAATCCCATTCAAAACGGACCACCGCCTCGGTGGAATGCCTCGGCTTGACCTTCCCGAGCGAAGAAACTCGGAGGGAGCATTTCCTGAAGCTGCTTGCGGACAAGCTGAAGGATCCGGCCTTCCGCCAGCAGGAAGGCTTTCCGCAAGGGACCGACGAAGCCATCCTCGCCATGTCGGATCCGCCATACTACACCGTATGCCCTAACCCGTGGCTCGCGGAGTTCGTGACGCGCTATGGCAAGCCCTACGACCCCGCCGAAAAATACGCGCGGGAGCCGATGGCGATCGACGTGTCGGAGGGAAAAACCGACCCTCTCTACAAGGCCCATTCCTACCACACCAAGGTCCCGCACTTGGCTATCGTACCATCGATCTTACACTTCACCGAGCCTGGTGACATCGTGCTCGACGGGTTTGCCGGATCGGGGATGACGGGCGTTGCGGCGCAGTGGTGCGGGACGGCGCCTCCCTCCTATCGCCACAAGCTGGAGATGGAGTGGAAGAAGGCTGGGTCTGCGGGGCCGAAATGGGGGGCGCGCCGCGCGGTGCTGAACGATCTGTCGCCCGCGGCGACATTCATTAGCGCGAACTACAACCTGCCATTCGATGTCGATGCCTTCGCCAAGGCGGGGAAGCAGCTGCTCCGCGATGTCGAGCGCGAACTCGGTTGGATGTACGAGACGCTGCATTCGGACGGAAAGACAAAAGGGCGGATTGAATTTACCGTCTGGACGCAACTCTATAGCTGCCCGGAATGCACAGGTGAGGTGAACTTCACCGACGAAGCATTGGATGAAGAGACTAGGCGTGTAAAGGACGATTTCCCATGCCCGCACTGTGGAGCCGAACTCACAAAGCGAAAACTCGATAAGCTTTGGATAAACGAGATCGATGCGGCCACGGGCAAAGTCCTCAAGGTACCAAAGCGAGCGCCAGCTCTGATCTCCTACCGAGTTGGAAAAACCCGGTATGAGAAGAAGCCCGATGAGAATGACCTTGCCGTCATCCAGAAGATCGCGGGTCTGAATTTTCCTACTGTACTCCCAACGATCAAAATACCGCCCATGCACATGACGCACGAGCGCGCACGCATGGATCAGGCGGGTGTCACTCACTTGCACCATTTCTTTCTACCACGGGCCGCCCACGCTATTGGGCTTCTTTGGGGGAAATCTAAGGCTCACGCGGATGCTCGAATTAGAGCTGCCTTGATCTTTATGGTTGAGCAGTCGATTTGGGGCTTCTCGATTCTAAACCGCTATAGCCCCTCGCACTTTTCACAAGTAAATCGTGCGCTCAACGGGGTATACTATGTTGCGTCTCAAACTTCGGAATGTAGCCCCTGGTACAATCTGGGCGGTAAGTTGAACCGTCTAGAGAAAGCATTCCGTGGGTATCGCACCGGAGGAAGCTCCGCAGCGGTTTCCACAGGAACCGCTGCTTCATTGCCCTTGCGCGAGGCCTCGATTGACTATGTCTTTACCGATCCACCGTTCGGCGAAAACATCTACTATTCTGATCTAAATTTCCTAGTTGAGTCTTGGCATGGTGTGACGACGGATGCAGAGCCAGAAGCGATCATCGATCGATTCAAGCAAAAAGCTCTCCCCGACTACCAGCGCCTCATGCAACGTTGCTTCACCGAGTATTATCGCGTCTTGAAACCCGGCCGATGGATGACCGTTGTCTTCTCCAACAGCAAGGCATCGGTCTGGAATGCGATCCAGGTTTCACTGCAGCAAGCCGGTTTTGTGGTTGCGGAGGTGACCGCGCTCGACAAGGTGCAGGGAAGCTACCGCCAGGTGACCTCCACGACTGCCGTCAAACAGGACCTCGTGATCTCTGCCTACAAGCCCAATGGCGGGCTGGAACAGCGCCTAGCCGAGCGTGGAGCAGCGCCCGAGTCCGCTTGGGACTTTGTGCAAACCCATTTGCGCCAGCTACCTATCTCGAAGTCGAAGAATGGGGGGCTGGAGTTTGTGGTCGAACGCGATCCTCGCCGTATTTACGACCGTATGGTTGCATGGTTCGTGCGCCACGACTTTCCCGTACCGCTTTCAACCGAGGAATTCCTGGAGGGGCTGCGTAGCCGCCACTCGGAACGTGACGGCATGATCTTTCTTTCGGAGCAGGTCACCGAATACGATCGCAAGCGCGCGCAGTCGGCTCAAGCGCCGCAGATGGAAATGTTTGTCGCTGATGAGCGTAGCGCCATCGACTGGCTGACCGACTTCCTGCGTAAGCGACCGTCGACCTACCAGGAAATCCACCCCGAATTCACTACCCAGATTGGCGCGGGATGGAAGAAGCATGAAGAGAAGCCGGAGCTTTCCAACCTGTTGGAGGGCAATTTCCTACGCTACGACGGCAGTGGCGATGTGCCGAGCCAGATCCACAACTATCTCTCAACGAACTATCACGACCTCCGAAACCTTGAAAAATCCGATCCCCGGCTCAAAGCGAAAGCCAAAGACCGCTGTTACGTTCCGGACCCCAGCAAGGCGAAGGATCTCGAGCAGAAGCGCGAACGCTCACTGTTGAAAGAGTTCGAAGGTTACAAGACCATCGCCGGTCGGAGGCTCAAAGAGTTCCGTCTCGAGGTCCTCCGAGCAGGGTTCAAGACCGCGTGGGCGGCCAGGGACTACAAGACTATCATCGCGATCTCCCAGAAAATCCCGGAGGAGGCGCTCCAGGAAGATGAAAAGCTGCTGCTTTGGTATGACCAGGCGCTCACCCGCATGGAGGCTGATGAGTGACGCGTGGGGGTGGCGGGAAAAATGTAGGCGACTGGTGTTGGTATGAGCGGCATGGAGCGCCGTGCCGCGTGGTCGAGAGACAGGATGTGTGGGGCGAGACCGCCTACCGCGTCTGGCTCCCAGCCAAGGATGCCGTCATTCGCGCCCGCGCCCGTGACCTGCTCGGGCTGGATTCGGTCCGGCCAACCGTAGAGCAGATGAGGCATACGGCGGCAGCGGCTAAGCTTCTCGATGCGTTGGAGGACAACTTGCTTCTGGCGCCGATCCAGTCCAGCGTTGTTCCACTGCCCCACCAGCTCCACGCCCTGAGCCGGGCGATGAGCCGCGATCGGATCCGCTACCTACTGGCGGACGAGGTCGGGCTCGGCAAGACGATAGAGGCCGGACTGATCCTCCGCGAACTAAAGCTTCGCGGTATGGTCCGCCGCGTGTTGGTCGTCGCACCGAAGGGGCTGGTGCGTCAGTGGCAGACAGAAATGCGCCTGCACTTCGGCGAGACACTACAGTTCATCGAGCCGGCTGAGCTGTCGGCATTCCGTCAATGGCGGAATGATGAGGAGAACCTCTGGCGTCTACATGATCAGGTGATCTGCTCGCTGGATTCGGTGAAGCCGCTCGAGAGTCGTCGTGGCTGGAGCCTGGATCAGCTCAGCACCTACAATCGGGAGCGGTTCGAGGATCTGGTTTCGGCATCATGGGACCTCGTCATCATCGACGAGGCGCACCGCATGGGCGGCAGCACGGAACAGGTGGCGCGTTACAAGTTGGGTGCGGCGCTGGCGGAGGCGGCACCCTATCTGCTGCTCCTTTCCGCCACCCCGCACCAGGGCAAGACTGACCAGTTCATGCGTTTGATGCAGCTCGTAGATCGAGATTCCTTCCCCCACGAAGGCAGCGTCAATCGCGATCGCGTCAGGCCGTTCGTGATCCGTACCGAAAAGCGGGCCGCGATCGATGCGGACGGGCAGCCGCTGTTCAAGGCGCGGAGGACGCGGCTACAAGCCGTCGCCTGGCAGGATCGCCACGCGGCCCAGCAGCGGCTCTACGAGGCAGTCACCGACTATGTGCGCCATGGTTATAACCAGGCTATGGCCGCCAAGCAGCGCCACATTGGCTTCCTGATGATCCTGATGCAGCGGCTAGTGACGTCGAGCACCGCAGCGATCCGCACCACGCTCGAGAAGCGGAGGACCCTACTCGAACAGCCACAGCTTCAGCTGTCGCTGTTCGATGCGCCCGATTTAGACGATTGGGCCGAACTCGACGGCCAAGCCCAGGTGGACGTCGCCGTTCAAGCGAAGGGCTGGGAGATGGAAAAAGCCGAGGTCGATGCGCTCCTTGAACTCGCTCGAGCCACTGAAGCTCAGGGTACGGACGCAAAGGCAGAAGCGCTGCTGGAGCTGATCTACAAGCTGCAGCAGGAGGAAAACGATCCCGCGCTGAAACTGCTGGTATTCACCGAGTTCGTGCCAACCCAGGCTATGCTGGCAGAGTTTCTCGAGAGCCGCGGCTTCTCCGTCACCACCCTGAACGGGAGGATGGAGCTGGACGCGCGCACCAAGGCACAGCAGGCATTCGCGCAGGACGTGCGCATCATGATTTCGACGGATGCCGGCGGTGAGGGTCTGAACCTTCAGTTCTGCCACGTGATCGTCAACTTCGACATGCCGTGGAATCCGATGCGCGTCGAACAGCGCATCGGTCGTGTAGACCGCATCGGTCAGCCGCATATCGTGCGCGCGTTCAACTTCGTGCTCGAACAGACCGTCGAACATCGAGTTCGGGAGGTTCTGGAAGCCAAGCTCGCTGTGATCGCCGAGGAGTTCGGCTTCGACAAGGCGGCGGACGTGATGGATTCGGTCGAAACCGAGCCGCTGTTCGATGAGCTTTTCGTCCAGGGGCTCCAGAACCCGGACGCGATCGAAAAGGAATGCGATGCGGTCGTCTCACAGCTTCGATCAAGGCTCGCTGAAAGCCGGAATAGCAGCGACCTGATTGCCGACAGTCATGAGCTTGACGCCGACGACGCTCGCAAGTGGCGCGATCATCCGGCGCAGTTCTGGCTGGAACGGGCTATCACCATGGGATTGCCGGCGCGCGGCGGAGCCGCGATCAAGGAGGGTGATGCTTGGCGCGTGCGCTGGGTGGATGGAAGCGAGTCCGCCCGGGTGTGTTTCGATGCCCGCACCGCTGCGGAGCATCCGGAACTCGAATGGGTCACCTTGGAGGATCCACGTGCCCGCGCCGTGATCAACCAGCTACCTAGATGCGTGGCGGCACAGCCACTCCCGCTCGTCAGGATCGGGGGACTGCCCGATACGGTCAACGGCGTGTGGTCCCTCTGGGAGATCAGCCTTTCGGCCGAAGGATTCAGCCGAAGGCGGTTCTTAAGCATCTTCGTCGCCGACGACGGCCGAACCTTCATGCCGACCGCCAAGCGGATCTGGGATTTGCTTTTAACCGAGCAGATCGATCTTGCGGCTGTGCCGTTGGTGGACGATGGCGCGCGCTGGTTCGAAGCATCACACGACGCGGCACGCACGCAGGGTGAGCAGCGGTTTTTGCAGCTGGTCGAGGAACACCATGCGCGTCTTCGAGACGAGCGGGAGAGAGCCCGTTACGCTTATGATGCGCGCCACCAGGCGATCGGCCGCATCGGCCTGCCCACGGTGCGCGACTATCGCCGCAAACGTCTCTTGGCCGAACATGAAGCCCGCATGGCGATGCTCGATATCGCCGAGGCCTACACGCCCGACCTAAACGCGGTGCTGATGCTTCGGATCGGCCAAGAGAAGGCGGCATCATGAGCCGTTGGATCGAGCACATACTGAGAGAGTTTCCGTCGGAGCTCTCGCGGTTCTGGATTGCAGCCGACCCCGACAACGTCCTACTCGACGAGCAGATACTCGCGAGCCTACGCGGTCGAGGTTTCGAGCTGCTACCATTCGAGGATTCGGTCGCGTTCCGGACAGACTATGAGGAAAGGTATCGCACAGCCTGGGACCGAGGTGAACCAGGTCCAGCTGAAGCGTTGGTGCTTCATCTCCGCAGCGGCATCGTCGACGATTTGCCGTGGGATTACCTACGCGACGGACGACGAGTCAGCCTCAGCTTAGCGGACCTCTTTCCGAAGCTTAGCTACAGCGTCGTGCGCCAGATTGGGGCCGAGCATCTCGAGGCGCTGTTCGATGCCCAGCTGAGACATGCGGCGCAGACGCTCGGTGACGCCGGGACGAAGGATTTCATCCTCACGCATATATTCGGCGTGAGCCCATACCTGATTTCCCGGCCCGAGGCGCTTTGGCGCGAGCTGCTGCGGCTGCATTTCAGCGACAAGGTGCTTCCACCGGTTCTCGCCAGTCACGTCGCGAGCGTCATCGACAGCCAAGGCGCATTCAAGGAACTGCCGCTCGACGACCTATTCTCGTCGAAAGCTTTCTTCCTGAGGATGGTTCAGGACGCCTGGGATCAGTTTCTGGCGGGAAACGGATTGGTAAGCTCGCGGCTTGTGGACCCTGCCCGAAGCGGGCGTGAAAGCACGCCTGTCATCCCGTTCGAACATCCCGATGTTCGGGTCATTGTGGATTCGATGTTTCTCGACGGCACACTTCACCCGGTGGCGATCGAAGGGCGGCCGACAGGCATACCGGAGTGGGCGAAAGTCGGTGTCGTCGAGGATCCCGACGCTCTCGCGAAACTTGTGGCGGAAGGCGCCTCGCGTCTTGCTGGCTCACTGCCCGGCGCGGAAGCAACCCACCGGGACTGGGTGCAGTTGTCTCGCCGTCTGGGTGAGGTAATTTTTCGATTCCACAGTCTGCCGCCGGTTCAGGCCGAGCCGATAGGCGATCAGGTTCTCGAAGTTCAGAAGGCGGCCGATGAACGTCTTCGCGAATGGGTGATCGCGCACTACGCCGATTTGCCGTCCCTCCCTGTCGCAAAGGGGCCTGTGATGGTGCATCATGTGCCGCGGTTCCTTTCGCTGCGTCGTGATGCAGGAGAGGTCCGTGTGGCTCTACTAGTATTCGACGGCATGGCGATGGACCAATGGGTCCAAATTCGCGAGTGCTTGGCACAGCGAGCACCCCACCTCGCCTTCGAGGAGAATGGCTGCTTTGCATGGTTGCCGACGCTCACCTCTGTTTCCCGTCAAGCACTGTTCTCCGGCTTGAAGCCTCGGGAATTCGCTAACTCCATCGAAACGACAGCGCAGGAGCCGATCCAGTGGTCGCGATTCTGGCAGGATCACGGACTGCGCGCGAATGAGGTCGCCTATCGGAAGGGTATTAAGCGCACGGGGCAGTTGTCAGAGATCGAGGCGGCAATCGCCGATCCGGCGATCAAGGCGGCGGGAATTGTTGTCGATACGATCGACGAGGTCGTTCATGGCTCCGTCCTCGGAAAGCGCGGAATCGCAAACCAGGTCAAGTCCTGGTGCGACTCGGGATTCATTGAGCAACTATTCAGTAAGCTGCTCGAAAAGGGATTTCACATCTACCTTACGGCAGACCACGGCAACGTCGATGCCGTGGGAATCGGCCGGCTCAACCAGGGCGTTGCGACCGAGCTTCGCGGCGCGCGTGTGCGAACCTACCGGAGCGACGCCCTAGCCGCATCGACGCCAGGGGATATCGATGCGTCTCGGCTTGATATCGCCGGACTGCCAGCCGACTTCTTGCCGCTGTTCGCCCACGGGCGCGGCGCGTTTGTTCAGAAGGGCGAGCCAATCGTAGCGCATGGCGGCCTCTCGGTGGAGGAGCTCGTCGTTCCGTTCATCAAGGTAACCCACGCGAGTACGAGTAAATGAATGCAATGGCACCAAAGATCGGCTTTGATCGCTTCATCCAACTCGATTGGGCGGCTGCTGCGCTTCGCGTTCGCGCTGGCCTTTCCGATATCGAGGAATTGACGGAGCTGATCGACGCAACCCATTCGGGCGAACCGGCAAAGAAGAAGACCCGTACGGTGCTCAATCGTCTGTGGTTGGAGCCAAGGCCTGATCTAGTGGACTTTTCCGATCGCGGCATTCAAATTTATCGGGATTTCCCGCTCTCCCCCATTCCCGTGCTTACCTGGGGCATGGCCATCACCACCTATCCGTTCTTTGGAAAGGTGGCCGAGATTGTCGGGCGTCTGACCGGGCTGCAGGACGATTGCGCGTCCGCCGAGGTGCATCGGCGAATGGCCGAGATCTATGGCGAGCGTGAGGGTACCCGCCGCATGACCAACATGGTGCTTCAGTCTCAGACAAGCTGGCGGACGCTTGAGCGCACAGTGAATGGCAAGCGCTTGGTTCGCGTGCCGAAAACAAAGGTGAGCGAGCCCAAACTTATCGCATGGCTCGTGGAGGCGTGCATTCGATACTCAGGGCGCCCAATTTCCGTGGCGGCGCTTGCTTCAAATCCGATCATGTTCCCCTTCGAGATGAACGGAATGGTGCTCTATGCGTTGAGTACCTCCAGTGCAGTAGAAGTTCGGGCTACAGGTGGCCGAGACGAGGTCGCTCACCTCCGGAACGACGTTTGATACTGAATTTTGTGGATGGCTGCAGGCTGTAATCGGACGTTGGATTTGATTTTCGAATCCGCTGCCATCGCCGTTGAAGCTGCGCTGGCTGGACATATGACAGCCAACCTTGTGGGCGCCGAACGGGTTCGCCGTTATCCCCGCGCCGCCAGTCTGTCCGAGAGTGTAGCGTCTCCTGCGATCCCCGCTTTCGATGGGTCCGGTCCCCCGTTATGCCGCCTTCTGAAGTTCTGTTATCTTCTGGAACTCAGCAAGCAGGTCTGGATGGTGTTGCGCCATATGCCGCACAATACGAGCGTTTTCGAGCAGGCGGGCCACATACCCTGTCGCGAGGACGACATCCAGGTGATCGCTTCCGTAATCCTGTTCAATCGCCTTGAATTCACGGTCGAGCGTGGATGACTCGCCCTCCATCAATTCGATCTGTTGCTGGCTTAGACCCTTCACGGTTTTGACGTCTCGAACGAGCTGGCTGTCAGGTGTCGCAGCCACCAGGGATTTCGCATAGCTGATGGAGTATTTGTTCATCGCGATCATCAGTTCGGCAGCTTCGATCTGCCTGATCGATTTCAGTCTCTTCAATTCTCCGAACGTGTGGATCGGCACATGCCTGTCCTTAAGCAGTTCAACGACTTCCGGACAGATACCCTCCAGCAGGCTGCGTTTGTGGCGGATGCTGTTTATGTTGACGTTCAAAGCCCGTGCGAGCCGCTCTTCCGACACGCCCTTCTCGATCGCCTTTAGGATCATCTTGTGTTCCTGGATGATGGCGATCCGGCTGATACGCTTGTTGTAGGTGAACGCCTCATCTTCGGTGGCCACCAGGCACACGACTTCGGTCTCGCCACGCCCCCGCAGGATGTCGATCCGAATATGGCCATCAAGCAGGTGGAAGCGGGTTCTGTCGGTGCTATCCCTGACCACGACGGGAGGTTCGATGATGCCTACCTCGGCGATGGAAGCGGCGATCTGGGCATACTTCACCGATTTTATTACCGAAGGCGTGAGTTGCCGGAGCGGCAATATCTCATCGATCGAAATACGGAGGCTCGCGGTCTCAAACGCTATTTTGACGAGAGCTGTTTTGCCGGCCGTACTCATGGATTGGATGCCTCCAGGCGATCAAGACGCTGCGCCAAATTCTTGGGCAAGGTCGTCAGCCCTTCCTTGGAGAGCAGGTCCCGGAATTCATCGTCGTGCAGCAGCCTGCGCATGGCTTCAGCGATAAAGATGAGGCGGTTCCTCGCTGCCTGCGCGCGCCTGATCAGCATCCGCTTCCGATCCGTATCTTGTTGGTAAGCGCGGACAAGGGCCTCCGTCGACAGTCTCCTCGGCTTCAAATGCGGGTGGTTCTTCAGCCGCTTGCCCTGAACTCGTCGCTGCTCAACAAGCCGTTTCGCGGCATGGAGCTTTCTTCCGCGAAGCAGGTTCTTCTCGTAAGCGTTCTGAAGTGCAGCCTGGACATCCTGGTCGTCCGCCTCCGCTATGTCGAGCGCGACGCTGAACGGAATGTGACCGGATTCCACCGCTCGCAGAAGGCGCTGCTCGCCGGTTTCAAGAAGCCTAACCACCGCATGGATGTATTCCGCCGTGAGTCCTGTCTTCCTGGCGATGTCGGCAATGCTATGCCCACGCTGTTTCATGCGGCCGATGTCGTTGAGAAGATCGATCGCGTGGTGTTTTCTGCGTGCGCAGTTCTCGACCAGACTGGCCACGAGACAGTCCTCTGGATCGGCTGCTACGACAAGAGCGGGGACCTCATGTTGGCCAAGCGCCTTGTAAGCCTCCAGCCTGCCCTGTCCGCAAACCAGATCGTAATATGGTCCTCCCGCCTCGGCGCGACGGGCAACTGTTATCGGACGTTTCAGACCAATTTCGGAGATGTTATCGACGATATCACTGAAGTTTCGCTTGTTGCGTATTCTGGGATTGACGATCGTGATCTTTTCTATGGGGATCATTTCAACCCGCTGCGCCGGCGTCGCGGACATTATGCGGCCTCCTCTATCAGGGTTCGTGCGGACATCTCATAAAAAGTATTCAGCGTCTCGAATCGGTATGCATCGAGAGATAACCCGTTGTGCTCGCAAAGACGCAAGACGGCCGTATGCATGTCCAAACGGGGAAGCAGATAGTAGTCTCGCGGCTCCGCGTTTTTTGAATCCATACGTATTGCGATCGTCAAATCTGGGTTCAGCTCCGTATCCAAACGAAGCTTCCAGCGAAGCAAACCTGCCCCGGTATGGAAGCATCTGACGATCACAATGCATGCGGTGAACTCGTGATTCACCGTCAGCATGTCCGTTGACAAATCCTGTTCGATAGTTCCCCCAGCTGCCCTGATTCTCTCCATCACCTCCGCCATCACGTGAGGGTGCATCCTTCGAAGGGCGCGATTTATCTCCAGATATCGATAGTCGTGATCGGGAACGAACCCGACGAGAGCATAGGCGCGCAGCAGACTGCCAAAGCGGGACGTGTACGAGCTGCTCGAGGGGCAGTCCTCTGCCTCGTCGATGATGATGCCAGAGAGGTGACCGTTCTTCGCCAGAATTGCGCCGAGGAGGTTCAGCATGCTCTCGTCCGACAGACGATCCGACCTTGCTCCGATGATGGCTTGTGCCCTGATGAAGGAATTCTTGTCGACGATCGCGTCGAACACCTCGTCGGCTCGTACCCAGGCGTCCTCAGGATTTCGGACATGCGACTGCTTGAGTTTGAAGGACGTACGTGCCCACACGTTGTTCCCGATGTATTTTTCATTGATCAGGAGCTGATGCACCGTTCCCCTCGTCCAAGGCCGTTCGAGGTCTGACAGGATTCCACGGGCGTTCAAAATCTCGGCGATTTCTCGCTCGGTGCGGTTCTCGGTTATGAACTTCCGATAGACCTCTCGTACGGTGTCGACCTCATGTTTTGGCCCAGGGACAAGGATGACCCGATCGGTCGCGATGCTCTTTTGTTCGCCTCGTTCGAGTTCGGCTTTCGGATTTTGGTTCTGATCGACAAGAACCCGACGTAATCCGTATCCGGCGGCGCCGCCCTGCCGAAATCCAAGGCGAATCAGATGAGCCTGGCCGGCGAAAACTTTCACGGAGAGTTCACGGCTGTATTCGCCGGCCATCGCCCGCTTGACTGTTTTTACAATGGAAGAGCCGATGCTGCCGTCGTTCTCGAACTGCTCGGCGCAGTAGTGAACGCGAATCCCGGCGTGCTTGCATCTAAGCTCAATCGCGGCCGCTTCGTCGGGATCCTGAAAGCGTCCCCATCGGCTGACATCGTAGACAAGAATTGCTGCGTAGTCCGAGCGGCCGCTTTCGGTGTCGTCCAGAAGGGCCTGCAAGGCATCCCTTCCGACAAGACGTAGGCCGCTTTTGCCCTCGTCCGCGTAAGTTCGGACGATTTCGAAGCCGCGCTCCTCTGCATACCGTTGTATCACCGACGCCTGGTTGTCGGTCGAGTACTTCTGGTGCTCGGTCGACATGCGAACGTATTGGGCGGCTCGAATCCTGGAACGCGCGTGCCGGGCTTCGCTCCCGCCCGTCTGGTTCCAATTGATTACCATCTCGGGCCACGTGCGGAACAAGCAGGAAGCTGCGAAACGATTTTAGCTCAAGGAGCCGGAAATATGTTTCCGAAAAGCGGCAATAAATTTCCAGAAGGATCCATTCGCGCAACCGAAGCGGCATATGCAGCAGCTATCGCCAAAGCCTTGGCATCCGAGGTCGGCACAAGCCGTCTAGCGACGAAAACGGTGATGTTTTGGACGGGTGCCAGTGACCGTAGCGCGAGGCATTGGTTGAACGGAGATCATGGCCCAGGTGGTTTGCACCTCATTCTATTGGCCAGGAATTCGACGGCGGTAATGAAGACAATCATGCAGCTAGCCGATCAGGAAGGACTCGAATTGACGATTGAACTCTCGGCCGCGCGGACAGCTCTCATTCGAGCAACAGCGATCGTCGAAGCCTTGACATCCAAGGGCAGGCAAGATTGATGCACGAGCTTTGGCCGTCTCGAACCCCACCTTGACGGCAAAAGCACCTGTCGTTGTTAGAGACTCTGAGGGAAAGGACCGATCATGGGCTCTGCCAACGGAGGTAGCGATATTCCGCACCGCCTCCCCCGACAGGTCTCGACTGGGCCAACTGCTCTGATCTCCGTCAGCAGCCGTCGGCACGAAGCGCAGGGCTGATAGAAATCTCTCTCTTCGTGCTGCCGTTCGGTGGCCTGTGTACTGCGGACATCGAAGTAGCCTGACTGGTAGCTGCCAACGATGTCTCCCGGCACGAACCGCCAAAAAGGATCGACACGATCATCGGCGCCTGGTGCGAAAACGACGTTTGGACGCTGAGTGAGATTTATCGAACCGGCCGCACGCAAAAAGGGGCCGTCTACTGGCTGAGAAGGACGCTTCTTTATTGGGCCATCCTTTCGCTTGACGGGATCGCTGACATGGCGGGGCAGAGCAAGTGCGAAGTCGAGATCGTGGAACTCGACATCGCGAACATCGCCCCTAGCCGTCGATCGAAGGGTGGCGGTTGCAACGTAGTCATGGTCGATAACAAGATCGCAGATGATGCGTTCGATGAGAGGACGCGCGGTCGGATCGACCGAAACCGTAAGCGTCTGAAGTGTTGTTCGCTTGTCTGAGGGACGTGGCTTGCCTGGGCGTCTCGGCTTTGCGAATTCGATGCAGGCGACTCCTTCCCTCGGGTCCACGCAATAGAGTCGAGAATTCATCACTGCATGGTTAGCGTTCTCAATCGGCAGGACTGTCCCTTCCGATACAAGAGTCTGATAGGTTCCGCGCCCAGTACTATCTGCGCTGAGGATTTCGATCGGCTTCGAGAGGCAGAGCCGAAGGCCATCCGCCGCGATCCATGCGGCACCTTCCGAGATGATCCTGTCGCCGTTCGCAGGCGCCCGGTATCTCCCTGGGAATTTCTCTGCGAGAGCATTGCGGATCGCCGGCATGTTCACCATCCCGCCCGTGGCGAGACAGAACTCAACATCCCTTGCCTGTAGGCCCGACCTCTCAAGAATTTCGTCTATGCTGCCAAGGCCCTGCAGGACGATATCCCGCGTAATGGTATCTAGTTCCTCGCGAGTGACGACCTCTAGAAGATCCGCGGATTGGTCGTCGGTCTGCAAATAGCCGTTGATAATGAAGTCGGTGCGATCCTTGTCAGGATCGGAGAGATCGATCTTCGCGTTTTCGCACTGATTGAGAAGCCGAGCCGCCATGCCCGGTCGCTCAAGGGCGACGACATCGGGCAGCTTACAGGATTTTGCGTGTTTCTCGCGGACGAGGTTGCGCAGGCGCTCGTCGAAGCGGTCGCCGCCGACGTCGTTGTCTCCGAGGCTGTCGATCTGCCGAATCATGCCTCCTTGAATCCGGCAAAGGGTGAGATCGAGGGTGCCACCGCCCCAGTCGAAAACCAGCATCGTGCGCTCTTCGTAACGCGCTATTTCGCGATCTACATTTTCTTGGGATCGTAGATATGCGTAGAGCGCAGCCACCGGCTCGTGAACGAACTGGACGACGCCGATTCCGGCCTTCGCTGCCGCCCTGCGCAGGGCCCTCCGCTGCGGACCGCCGAAATTGACAGGAACCGTCATTACAGCTCTAGCGACATGCTCTCCTACGCGCCCGTCGCGAGGCTTAGCGGCGTCGGCGACCAGATGTTTCAGAACCTCCGAGACCGCGTCGGACGGGTCGATAATGCGCCCGTCGACCTGGATCGCGCTATCCTGGCGCAACGCCATTTTCGGCGAGCGGACGAACCCCGGGGGAGCTCCGTCGGAGGTGATGTCGAGGTGGCGGCGAGCCTTGCGGCCGACGACGATTTCGCTCCCGCGGTACCAGAGGACCGATGGATGCGGCCGGTTGGTCTCTATCTCGACGAGGGGGATCGGGCGCCCCTGCTCGTCAATAAGTGTCACTAAACTGTTCGTCGTTCCGAAATCGATCCCGAATATCTGTCCGCTCATTTGCCGATCTCCGATATTGCATCAACTGCTGACGTAATACGCCTCTCGGCGGCCTGGAGTCCTCGCAGGCTTCCTTCGTCGGCTCGTTTCATGGCGATCTGGACCGCCTCACCTGCTTCCTCGACGAGTCCCTTCACCCGTTGCACGGACGTGCTGAAATCCGCTCGCGTTTGAGACGAAGAATGGGCATGATGCCGCCTATCGCCGTCGGCCCTTCTCCGCTCTTCGTCGAGTTGTCGTTCTAGTTTGGCCTTCTCACCTTCCAAGCGGCGGATCGACTCGCCACGGCTGGCTGTCTCTTCGCGCAGCGAATCCAATGCAACCTTCAGGTCGAACCGCTCTCGCCGCTCGAGATCGCGCTCGCGCTTTGCATTTCTTATCTGGTCGCCGGCAAGGAAGAGGGCAGCGATGGTAGCCTGGAGTTCCACCTTGCTGCCAACTGCCATCGCTTTGCGGACGCGTCCTTCCACCTCGCCTTCGGTGTTGATGAAGAGGTGGGAGATCGGCTCGGCAATGTCCGTCACATCAGCGTTGCGACGCTCGAGCAACCAAGCAATGGCGAGGCGGAGATCGTTCTCCGCGCGCCTCGCTCCCTGTCGATCGTCCCCGTTAAGCGGACCAGATATGGCCGTGACGACATTGCAGATAATCTGAGTGGGCGATTGCTCGCTTATATCAATCTGAGCGCCGACTAGTCTGTTGACCCGGTTCTGGATGAACGGCCAGACCCATATGGAAACTGGATGCAAGCTCGATGCATGGGCGACAAGTTGCCAAAGCATCGAGCCGTCCTTGTCATTCTCGGCGACCAGATCTTCTGCGGCCGAGGTATCGGCCGCACCGAACTTGCGGATCTTCGCATTCTTCAGCGTTTTGACAAAAGCCGATACCTGAACGACATCCGGTCCGAAATAGGCTTCCAACGTCGGCTCGACTGCCTTTTCAGCATTTTCCTCGCTGCCTGGGACCTTTGGTGTTGCGGCGGCAGGATGCTCGTCTTCCACGACCGACATGTCCGAAAGATCTGTCTTACGAGAAGGCGATTCGTCCGCTGCTCCCAGGTACTTCGACTCGGCACGAGTGAGCAGGTCGCGCTGGTCCAGAACCGCGGGCTTGGTGTCGCTAGAGTCAGCATTTTCGATCGTCGCCTGGGGACGTGCATGCGCCTTTCGATGCTCGCCCTCATTCGATCTGTTCCACGGACCATCGTCGGGGCCCGGTCCGGTTCGATCTCTGTTCATCCGAGTTCCCGTCCGTATTTTGCGAGTGCGGCATCGGCCCACTGCTCGAAGGGATATATGCTGGCTATCTGTTGAAGTGGATAGAGTGCAGCTTCTCGATCACCAAGGCGCATTGCCGTTACTGCCCAATATGCGAAGACTTTCCGATGGTCGTCGACGGAAAGGCTATCGCTGGTCGCAGCTGACCGGCATTCCTCTTCGAGCAGATTACTCCAGCGATCAGCTTCCGCCAGTCTGCTGGCCAGCGCTATCACCCGGCTCGTGCCATGATCGACAGGACACAAGCGCTCGTCCTGCACTGAACTGTTGTGACGCTTCGACGATCCTAGTGCAGCTGGCCCGCACAGCATTTTGTGCGCGATCCCGATGTTACCGGGAGCGGCACTGCCCTCGCCGGAGATGTCGTTGCGCATTAGGCGCACGATCGTGCACACCAAACGTGCGAGCTTCCGATCTAAATCCTCGAGTTTCTGTAGGGCCTCTCCGAAGCGTTCGGAATGCATGGCATAGTCAGACATAAGGCCACCGTCGCCGACCTTTTCCTTCAGGAGAAGCGCATGGACATAGGCATAGAGGCCTGAAGCATATTCGCCGGCGACTCCAAGGCAACGTGGGTCCTCAAGGAAAATCCGTATTGCATCCGGTGTCGGCGTCGAATGCATGATGTGCTGGCGAAAGGCCTCCTCGACCCTGGCAAGCGAAACTTGATCTGCGATGCGGAATTCGAGACGATAGGCCGATACGGCAGTGGTCATTCGTTTGTCGGGTCGGTTTTCAAGCCGAATCCTGACAAGGGCATTGGTCGCCGATTTGAGGAATGCCAGAAGTTTGTCAATCGTGATCGGCTGCTCGCGGGCGCCATCAACCGAAACCAAGACGTTCATGCAGTTAGCGACAGCGAACGAGCCTTGCGAAACGATCCTCCGATCCGCACCAACCTCATATCCGTTCCACATGAGAACTGGCCGTTGCAATCGGTGTTCGCTCGATGCGTGCCGTTGCATCGCGGGGAAGTCGGGAAAGGATTCATCGCAGAATGGGCAGGTGAAATGGACAGTCGCCCACCCCCCAGGAGGGGGAACATGTTCCGTGTTGGAATATACGGCTTCTTGGCTATCCTCGTAGATCCAAGTGATACCCATTGCGCCCAGCCCCCCAAATCGCAACTCTGCTTACATGCTCACCCCACGCAAGCGCAAGGAAGCTTCGGCACCGGCAGAACTGCTTTTCTTGGAAGGCAGGGCCAGTCGAGGCCGTAAGGCAATTCAGAAAACACGGGTGAACCCGCAGAGCATGGCATCCCTTGTATCACCATCGCGACGCTTGCAGTCTTCGTGCTCAGCAAACCTCCACACTCAGCGTTCGCCCCTGGACGATGCACACATCATCCTTGTTCCAGTGTGCTGTCACTCACGTACAATTGCTGTCAACGGAATGCGCCGATGATCGATCAACGCCTTTTCGACGAACCCCAATAATTGAAGGATTGGCTGACTCGCTGCCTTCTTCGACAAGCCCGGCTGAACGATCCAAACTTTGTACTCGAAACGATACTGGTCCCAGCGCGAATATAGCTGTCGCAAGGTGCCGAGAGTTCCACGATCGAAACGGGTCGACTCACCCCGATCCAACCGGCGTCTTTCACGATTGACCATATTGCGGATGAACCGCTTGGGCTTATGACAGAACTGAACTGACTTTAGAGCTTGGCCTGAAACTTCATAGAGGTCGTCTAAGCGCGCAGCCCCAGTATCGGTTCCGGCAAACTTGCAGTGGCACATGAGCACGTCGACGACCGTCTCTCGCACCTTGATAGCAATGACATCCGCAAACTCGCCAGTGCCATCGTCGTCAAAAATGATGTCGTAGTCGCTCTTCTTCAACTCTTGGATCACTCGGTACTGAACGGAGTCAGGGCGCCGTTCCGGCCCTTGAGATTCAATGCGCGGGTTAGTGCCTGCCCAGTCCCAGGTGACCAGGACGCTATCAAGAATAGGGGCGAGATCGAGTTCCTTCGGCTGTACATAGTGATGCGAGTAGATCAGGAATGATCCATCGCCAAAATCAATTTGCGGAGCGTCGTCAGCAAAGAACTCTGCCATCGGCAGATCGTGTCGCCGGGTCTTAATCCTACACGCTGGCCCTCTTATCTGCGTATAGGTCGCGTCAGTAGCCGTGAACCCGATTTCGAACTCGGCATGCTTATTGCCCGCACGAACTCCAAACCTCAGCGGCCCAGTCCGATTGTTGTTCGCGAGAACAAGATCGCACTCGGCAAATGGATAGGAATCGCCGTCAAAGGCGATTTCAATCCGCTCCTCAAACGACAGCAGGAGGCTCATGGGCCAATGGATGACCAGTGGATGCGCATCGGGCCGCACGGTTATTGACTTTGGGCGCATCGCCGAGGCGAAGGCCGCCGACTCCGGGATGTTGTCATTGTCCAGCAGCGCCCCGATCCGATGACACCATTCAGTCCAATCGGTCAGGTCATGCACACGGGGCTGTGACCAGAACTTGCCCTTGATCGAGCATCCAAGTGTTCGTGGCTCGCCGTCTTCGAAGCCCGATCCGAAGATGTTGTTCTGGATACGCTCGGACTTCATTAGGCTATCTATGCCATCGCTGACATCGATACCCATGAGCATCGAGTAACGCGTCCCGCCACCCTGCCGATGGGTCATGCCCAGATTGCGGATGACGAGTTGATTAAACTCATGAAAGCAGCGGAAGACTGTTTGCCCCCGAATGCGCGTCGTTTGATCACCACAGATCGCCTGCGCTAGTGAGTCGGTTGCTGATCCGTCCGTGCTGCTAATGTAAAGCAGCCCATTTTGATCGTCCCAGTGTGCGAGGATCAATTCCCAGGATACGTCAGTTGCCGTGGCTGACGTCGTCCACTTCGCAATCTGCTCATGCCGAAGAATGCAGACGGCGATGCGTTCCTTTTGATTGAGCTTTATGCCGACGAAAGATCCGTGCGGGACGGTATCCTCGATCTTATGTGGGTCCCACTGCTCGCAGCCCTTCGCCCGAAAGACGAGGGTGCTCATTGTCGGTTCGATAGTCTGAAGAGGTATCTCCCGAAGTTCTCCGGTAAATCCAGCAAAAACCTCGGCACGGCCCATTTCGCGTCCGACGCGGTCAGCGTTAATGGCCGAGATTAGGGCGTTCCAGTCCGCTTCCTCGGCGTAGAGTTTGGCCAGCGCCCGATCCACGCGGTCTTGATCAGTGTTGGCAATGACCGTTGCAATGCCAAGATCGGTTCTGGCGCGGGCAAAACGCCCGACAAATTGGAGCGTCACGGCCACGCTGGCAAACACGTCATGAATGCCCGCTATTTTCAACTCGGGCAGATCAAAACCTTCGCCAAGCATGTCGACACAAATGACAATACGGCTCTCAAACTGGCGCAGCTTCGCTAGGTTCTGCCGCCGTTCCGTATCGCTCTGATCGCTGTGCGCGATGACCGGTCTATACCTTCCAAGTTCGCGGGTATATCGCGAGTGAAGATGCCGCGCCCGGGCGATTGTCTTGCAGCGAACCATCGCCAAGTGGCAAAGACCGGCTGCAATGTCTCGATCCAACGTCTCGCCAACGAGCCGAATGATCTCGTCGTCAGCCTCTTCGCCATCCAGATCGCTGACGGCCCGAAACGCGATCTTTCCGAAGTAGTCTTCCTTCTGAGCTTTGAGCAACGGGTAGTAGTAGATAAACTTACCGTCAACCTTACCGCCATCCTCGCGGAAGGGGGTCGCGGTAAACTGGAAGATCAGCTTCCCAATCGCGGCTTCAGCGAACCACGCGCGAAACGCCCTCCAGGTCCTTGCTTTGATGTGATGCGCCTCATCTATGAAGAGCGCTCCGCACATCTGGGCCATGCGTTCTTGCACTTCGGGTATCGCTCGGCCGGCGATGGCCATGGTTGTCACGATCACGTTCGCTCGGGCGAACAGCTCATCCACGTCGTTTCCTGACTTTGGGATGTGCTCTAGCCGGAGCACTACGGGGTATTCGATGTGCCACGGAAGGCAGAGCTGATCCTGCAAAACGCCCATCGTTTCGAACTTGCCAGCGATTTGTTCGCGCAACGCGTCGGTCGGCACCACCACTATTATGCGTTCGAAACGCTCGTGCGCATAGATGGCGAGCATCGTCTCTGTTTTGCCCGTGCCGGTGGGCATCACAATTGTTGCCGGTTCGACTGAACTTGTAATGTGAGCGAGCGCCGCGTGGAGCGCTCCTACCTGCGGCTTTCGCAGACCAAAGACCTCCGGGGTCGTATCTGTGGTAGGTGCTCCCTCCCGAAAGCTGAATTGGTCGCGCCAAGAGTCCATGACTCGACCGCAGCCGGCGCACGCTTGTTCCTTGGAGAGCGTGGCGGGCTTCTTTGGCTTGGGTGACAACCAGACGCCGAGCCGCTTCTCTAACCCATCCTTGATCGCTTCGGCTGTCTCGGCACCTGGAACCAAAAGAACCGGCTCACCATTGACAGCAGTGAGTGTCTTCTTTGAGACAATCAGAACGCTTTCGCCTGACATCAACCGGAAGCGAAAACCCGCCAATCGCTTGAATGTAACCGGTTCGAGCGTTCCCGCATACTTTCCGGTTCGCTTGGCGAACTGGCGTATCGGATTCTTTGCGACCGACCCATCGATCGAGAAAACGGCAGGGAACTGCAATCGTACTTCTGGGGAACCGGGATCGTTGGTAGCCTCGGCAGTGCTCGCCGACGAACGATAAGGAATCCCAGCCTTCTTCCTGCGTCTGGGTGCCGACACAGGCACAGGCTCCCCAAACAAATCGCGTGCGATGTTGTCGTGTTCTTCCAAGTCTGCCCCGATTCCTTCCCTGAAGCTATAGGTTCACAATCTAAGAGTCGAGTAGACGATCTCGTCTTGCTCTCTACTGTTGAAGGTCAGTTCTTGGCGCACTTTTCCTGTTACAGACCGCAGCGATGTCCTCATTTCGGGATGCCATAAAACTCGGCAGGCAGGTTCTCGATGCCGGTGCACCGATGCGGGCGACCGCCGCCGCCGAGTCCATTGCCAGGATCACAGTCGAGGGGATCGGCAAGGACGCGCGTTTGCCCGGCCTTCACCGATAACGTAGAGCATGTCGCCCGCTATCGACATTCTAAATCCGATAAAGGACAGATCTCGACGAGGAAATCGGTGTCATCGACAAGGGCCTTGACGACGAGATCTTTGAGGTGAACAGAGAATAAAGCAAAGAGCAATAATAGCTTTCACGACGGGGGGATGATGATCCAGGGTTCACGGCCGTTGTCACAACGCCACATCACAATAAGGGTGCCTTGGCACGACGCTGGTTGGAATGGGCATGTGTGTAAATTGCCATCGGCAAACACTTCATGTCTCGTGCTAGCACGCATCGCCGGCGGTATCCGAGAGAACCGCGACGAGTTCGCTGGCCGCGCGTTCGGAAGCCTTGATCGCTCCGACCTTCCCCCTTGCGTCAATGAGCGTGGTGGGTTCATGGATGAGCACGATCTTACACTTCAGAAGACCCACCCATACAAGCTGTCGAGCCCAGACACGCACGGGCACTTCGGACAGACCCCCCTGCGGCTAGAGGCCTTTGCCGCGGCTTGCATTCCGTTCGGCTGGATGCTGCGCCGCCAGGTCGAGGGCGATCAGCGGGCGGGCGAAGTCGGAAAGGCCGAAGCGCTAAAACTCGGCTACGATCCCGCGCGTGAACCGGACCTATCCTTTGAGACAAGCTGGATCCAAGACCGCCACAACCAGCTTATCATGCTGGACACATTCTTCGGCGCGCTTAAACCTGAGTCGTCCCTGTGCTTTTTCTACGCCAAGCGGACACCGCTCTCGGAAAATTCTCGACGCGTAATCGTCGGCGTTGGTCGCGTGAAAGGAATCGGGCAACCAACCGACTATGTCTACGAGCGCGCTGGCGATCTGAAGGGCGTCCTTTGGGAACGTAACGTCCGCCACTCTATTCGCCCGGATCAGTCCGACGGCTTCCTAATGCCTTACACGGACGTATTGGTGGCCGCACAGGCTAATTCCGGCCTTCCGCTTGAAGATTGCATCGCGTTTGCGCCGGACGATCAATTCGAGTCCTTCTCATACGGCTCGGAGCATCTCACACACGATGGCGCAATCGCTTCCCTCCTGGCATGCGTCAGGGCGCTCAAGGCCATAGCTGAACATGTCGGCATTCCAGTGCGGACGCAGCTTGCCTGGCTGGATCGAGAACTCGGTCGTCTCTGGAAGGCCCGGGGTGTTCACCCTGGGCTTGGATCCGCGCTCACCGCCTTTGGCCTCGAACACGGAGCTCTGCTCGCCCACGAGATCGTTCGAGCTGGGGAGCGGGATGGCGAGGTTTTCAACGCGGTGGCCTTCATTGACGCCTTTGTCGGAGACCCAAAACTGTTTCCTGAAGCTGAGGCTTTTGGCTTCGGCGCGAGCTTTCGGGAGAAATGGCGCAAGTTGCCGAAAGACCGGCGATCGCTTTTCGATCTGATCGCGCGCTGTGAGTTGACACCCAAACAAGCTGATCGCGCCTATCAACCCAGCAATCGCAAGATGGCAGGATTGGACGTCTCCGACGCCGACATTCTGGCGAACCCCTACGTGCTATTCGAAAGGGATGAAGCGGCCGCAGATCGCATTTCGTTTTCGGTACTCGACCGTGGAGTATTCCCCATCGACGCAGTGCGCGCCACCGCACCCTTGACGTCGCCGACCGCGATGACCGACTCCATCGATCGCCGCCGTGTTCGTGGGCTTGTCGTGGATCTACTGGAGGAAGCTGTCTCCAACGAGGGGCATACTCTCCTGCCGCGATCTTGGATTGTTCGGCGAGCATTGGATGCACCATTGGAGCCCAAATGCGCGGCCGACGAAGATGTCCTGGCAATGGGACAGGGCTTTATCGATGCCGTAGTCTCTCCAGGTAAGACGATCGCGGGCGAATCGACCTTCAAACTCAAGCGTTATGCAACCGCGAAGGCGATGATTGCAGCTTCAGTTCGCAAACGCGTGGCCGGCCGTGTGCATGAGCTTTCGCATCCTTGGCGCAACCTGGTGGATGCCGAATTCGACAGAGCCGGCGCCAAGGACAAAACCCTCACAGAGGATGAGGTGTTGGCGCGCGTCGAGAAAACCGCCGCGCTCGAGCAGATTGCATGCGCTAGGTTTTCCGTCCTGATTGGACCGGCGGGATCAGGTAAAACCTCGCTACTTAAGATCCTTTGCGACCTGCCAGAAATCCGTTCCAGCGTGCTGCTCCTTGCCCCAACCGGCAAGGCACGAGTTCGACTGGAGGAAGCTACCCAAAGACTCGGCCAGGGGCAGACGCTGGCACAGTTTCTCCAACGCTTGAAACGCTACGACGGGGATAGCGGTCGGTATTTTTGGAACCCTGAAGCCCCTCGGGAGAAGAGCTATCGAACGATCATCATAGATGAGTCCTCAATGCTTACAGAGGATCAACTCGCGGCTCTTTTTGACGCCGTCGAGGGAGTAGATCGGATTGTCCTCGTAGGCGACCCCCGCCAATTGCCCCCAATCGGGGCTGGCCGACCATTCGTCGATATCTGTCGATATCTGGCGCCGCCAGCACTCCCGCCGATCTTTCCTCGTCTTGCGCGCGGCTATGCTGAACTCACGATCATGGGCCGCCAGCGAGGTGTTGGCCGTGGAGATGTCATGCTAGCCCGGATGTTCAGCGGCGAACCGCTCGACGCAGGAGCGGACGAAGTTTGGGACCGGCTACGTGAAGGTCGCCTTGACCATGTCCGGGCCGTGCATTGGTCCGGTCCAGCCGTTGTCCGCGACATACTCAACGCTGAACTTGTGACGGAACTCGCCCTGGCCGACGCTACAGACGAAGCCGGCTTCGAGGCAAGTCTCGGAGCCACGCCATTTGGAACGCCGCCCAAAATGTATTTCTGGTCCGCGCGCGAAGTTCGCGGCAAAGATGGAGCTGCATCGAAGTCACATGACTGGCAGGTTCTGTCCCCGGTGCGGGCCGGGCTCGCTGGCGTTGACGCTCTAAATCTGTCTATACAACAACGCTTCCGAACACGCGTCCGCGCCATGGCTGAATCCACCCAATGGGGGACGAAGATTCCAAAACCCGCCGGGCCACAAGCGCTCCTCTGGGGCGACAAGGTTATCAATGTCCGGAACAACGGCCGCCGGCGTACCTATCCCCTTCAAGACAAAGCCTACGTCGCCAACGGCGATATAGGCGTGATCGTCGGAGGCTATAGGACGAAGACGATGAAGCGGCGGCCCCGCGACATCGATGTCGAGTTCCAAAGCCAAACGGGCGTAAAATTTACCTATCCCGCCTGGGAATTTCGTGGCGATGACGGTTCGCCGGAGCTTGAACTTGCCTATGCGCTGACCGTTCACAAGACGCAGGGGAGCCAGTTCGGTCGGACCTTGCTCGTCTTGCCGCGCAACTGTCGTCCGTTGTCACGCGAAATGCTCTATACGGCGCTGACTCGGCAGCAAGATCACATCGTCCTTCTGCACGAAGATGAGATCGGCGCGCTCCAGCGTTACACGCACCCCTCTACGTCCGAAATCGCTCGACGCATGACAGACCTCTTCACCGATCCCGAGCCGATCGAAGTGGTTTCCGAGCGCGGACCGGTATTTCTTGAGCAGGGCCTCATTCATCGCACCAGCCGCAATGAACTCGTTCGGTCGAAGGCGGAACTCGCGATTGCGGAAAAGTTGAACGCCATGGGCGTACCCTACGTCTATGAACAGCCTCTCAAACTTGGTGACAGGACGCGCTACCCAGATTTCACGATCGAAGATGATGATGCAGGCATCACCTATTATTGGGAGCATCTGGGCCTACTAGTCGATCCTGACTATGCGCGACGGTGGGAAATCAAGCGCCAAGCATACTTCGATGCCGGTGTCCGCACGATTGAAGATCGGGGGAATGGGGACCGCATCCTGATCACAACGCGAGAAATTCAGGGTTCCGGCCTCGATATGCTAGCGATCGAGCGTCTCGCAGCAATCATTTTGAGCGGTGAACCAGCCCCCAACGAAAACACGACCGATAGCTAGGCCGAACGAGCGATGCTCCTTCTGACCGTTTCCTTTCAGAGTTGGGATCGCAACGGGCCGACCTACAAACGAGCAGTATTCAACATGACGTTACAGACTCTGAATTTCTGGCGGTAAGACTACTCTTCGGAGAAGAAGCAGCATCGCCGATGAGGGCCAGTCGATCAGGCGTAGGAAGGGAACGGGGAAAACGTGAACATCACATCAGGCATCAAGGCCGAGGCCCGCCCCGGCGGCGGGCAAATCGCATATTTCATCACGAAGGAGTTCGATAAGTCCTTACACCGCGCCATTCAAACAGGCGGGCAAGGGAAGAACAGGGCAATCAAGGTCAAGGCAATTCTGAATAGCCTTGGAGAACCAGACCCTTTCCGATTCATTGGAGTCTCCGTCACCAACCACGGCGAGAGCCGCATACGCAACTGCGTTAAATACGATCTCGGTGATGGCTGGCGACTTGTAACGCAGCAAACGGACAAGACCTGCGGATTTCTTTTCGTCGGAGACCACGCTGACACTGACCATTGGCTCGATGCCCACCGTGGCCAGCAGTTTGCCGTTAAGGACGGCAGAGCGAAACTGGTTCCGGGATCGGGCCTCCAGATCGCACATGGGAGTGAGTTTCGCGCCGACCACCACGACAAGCCGCTCGTCGAGCGCCTCGACGCAGAAGCGATGGATCACGTGCTGGACGGTCTCCCGCGCAGCGTGGCGCGGAAGCTTGAGGCGCTCGACGCCCGCTCCACCACGGTCGAGCTCGAATTCCTGGTCGGCGAGATTCCCGAAGCGCAGAAGGCTGAACTCGCGCGGGCCGTCTTTAGTCTACTCCTCGCGGGTAACTATGACGGCGCTCAGGCCCATGTCGATCTCAGTATGGGGCGGATAGGGCTCCTCGACGATGTCGGCGAATTCGAGATGCTCGAGGTGGCCGACGGTGAGGACATCCGTCGGTTGCGCATCGGGTCTCCTGAATACGAGGCCTGGCTGGCCGCGTTTGACAAACGATCCAACTGGTACGAGTGGTTTCTCTATCTTCACCCCGAGCAGGAAAAGGTCGTAAAAGCCGACTACCCTGGTGTTTCCCAGCTCTCTGGCGTTTCTGGTTCCGGCAAGACCTGCGTTGCCGTTCGCCGTGCTATGCGCTTGGCGGAATCGTCGGATGCGAAGATTTTGTTGCTCACACTGAACCGGAGCCTTGCCGGCCTGCTCGGACAACTCGTCGACGCCGCCTGCACCGACGCGTTAGTGAGGAGCAGGATTGAAGTCACGTCATTTTTCCAATTGGCTCAGCGGCTTCTACATATGTTCGAACCGCAGAACGACCGCCATTTCAGCGATGTGACTTGGAAGTCCGGCGAACATGTCGACGAGGTATTCCGCGAGTATTACCGCCAGTGGACGAACAATGACGACGCGAAAATACTGATGCCGCTGCACAGATCGATGACTGCGCGCAACGTCAATGGCGAGGCCTATTTGCGTGAGGAATTCGACTGGATAAGAAGTGCCGTCGCACCGGATGGTCGCGCTACATATTTAGATCTAGAGCGAAAGGGGCGCAGGTTTCCGATACTACCCGAACGCAGGCAGAGTCTGCTGGAAGGACTAGACGGCTGGGAGAGGAAGATGCGCGATGTCGGCGTCATCGACTATCTCGGTCTGACATCGGCATTGACGAAGCACCGGGACAAAATTGCACCCCTCTACTCGAACATCCTCGTCGACGAAGCTCAGGATTTCGGCACCACCGAGCTTCGCATTATTCGACAACTCGTCAGAACCGGACCAAACGACGTATTCCTGTGTGGCGATATCGCCCAAACCATCTTGCCGAAGCACCGATCCCTTACCGATGCGGGTCTCGCCAGCATCACCCGGGAACGTATCCGACAGAATTATAGGAATAGCCGAGAGATCCTTACGGCAGCATATGACGTGCTGCGAAACAATCTTTACGAGGAAATGTTCAATAGTGAGGATCTGGAAATCCTGGACCCAAAGTTCGCGAACTTCAGCGGTGACGTTCCAATGGCGCTTGCCGCGGATACACTGGAAGAGGAAATAGCCTATGCACGGACCTATGCCGCGTCACGATTGGAGCAAGGCGCCAAGACTGTGTGCGTCGCTTTTGCAGGCTTTTCCGCCCGGGACGTAAAGGGATTCGCAAAGAGTTGCGGCGTCGCCGCGCTTGACGGCGCCTACGATCCCAGCTCGGATCGTCTTGTGTTTTGCGATCTGGAGCAGACGAAGGGTTACGAATTTGACACACTGATCATTCTTCAGTGCCGTAACGGAATTTTGCCTCCGCACGATGCTCCTGAAGAGGAGGCGTATCGCACTTCTTGTAAACTCTATGTCGCGATGACCCGCGCCAAAAGAGAATTGATCCTTTCGTTCCACGGTGTCGCAAGCCCGTGGATTTCAGAGGTCACCAACACGATCGGGACGGCCATGTGGAGCGAGGTCGAAATCCTTAATTCCACTCTTGTTCAGGGGGTTCCAGAGATTCTCCCGGAGTTTGAACCGGACAGGCATATAGCGGACTTCGGCAAGCTGACCGGACTTCAGTTCGTCTATACCGGCAATGCACTCGGCATCTCGCCCGAAGCCCAGGACAAGCTGGTCGAGTTGGTCGACGGTCGAGGCATGCGGGCAGCAGGTGGTGGTCGTCGTCTCAGGTGGCAGAACATGGCCGCCCTGATTACTGACCTCAACGAAAGCCGACTGCATGATCTGCAGTTCGGACCCAATGTAGCGGGTGAATTGCGAAGACTCTCGATTGGATAGACGGGAATGAATCGTTAGGGCGCGCCGCACGAGCGCGGCGATCAGCTGAGCCAGCGCGTCTCGGTATCGGCGGGCAAGGACGGATCTGCCGTCGATCCGGTCGAGGAAGAGCTAGCGCCCGTGGTTACGCGAGATTGAGCCTCGGGCTTCGTGACTGTCGGCTGAGGCCGGGCTGCCAGGGCACCAGCTGCGGGCATTTCGGACCCCTTTAATAGTACAATTATTGGACAAAGTATCACGTTTTCGCTGTAACTCCTCTGTTTTTGTTAGTTTTTCTACGTTCAGTTAAGTCTTATTTGCGCCTTAGGACGGCGCAGGTGTGCGTTTGGGCGCAAGGTCACCAGTCGGCGCGGGGGTCGTCGAGCTCGACGGGCTCGCCATCGCCCGGCTCGCCACCCTGGTACGCGTCGCCTTGCCACGCATCTACCGGTTGGCGCCTTTCGGCGCGTCGCTCAGCAAGGCGACTGGCGGGGTCGGGAGGCTCTCGGGTGCCGGAAAGCGGCTGGCGGCCTCTGGCGGGCTCGGCAGGGTCATCAACCGCTGTAGTAGGGGCAACGAGTTCCTTCAGCATCTCCTCAAGCGCCAATGCGGCCTCATGGACTGGGCGCTGCGCTTCGATCTCGCGGGCTAAGACGGCGTCAGCCTGCACAACCGCCCGTCTCTTCCGGCCGAGGTCGAGGGCCTCACGGAATTCAGCATACTGGAGGCGCCAACGTGACAAGGTGCGATCGGAGCATCCCAGTTCGGCGGCGATCTCGGATAACGTTGCACCTTGCTCGGCGAGAGTGGCGGCCTCTAGGCGATAGGTCGATTGGCCGCCGGCGTTGCCGACCGGAAACCAGCCCTTGCCGGTCCTGTTGATGGGCTTCGAAGTCTCGTGCGCGCTCGCGCGCGGGCGCGCACGCGTGTTAGGGGGTGTCATATCCGCTCCGACATCACGGTCCGTTTGCCGTGCTTGCGGCGCAGGTGCAGGTGCCGGTGACGGCGGCTCGCGGCGTCTGACCACCGCCCTTTACCGACTGCGGCCGCCGCGAAGTTGCAGCTCTGCTTCCTTGATCCAATTCCGGATCTGCTCCAGCGAGCTTGCGCTAGGACTTGGAGCAGCGGGCTCGGCAGGCGGCGGTTCGCGGAGTAATCGCTGCATTTCGGCAAGCGCTTTTTGCAGGTCGTCGTCTGGCATTCGCATGGCAGATCTCCTTTTCAAGCTGCCGGGTCCGTTTTTAGGCGGAGGGAGAGAGCGCCGCGTATCAAAGCGATGGCTGATGATATTCGACATGAGCAGGGTTTCGTTCGGTTGGAATTGGCTCACTTGGCTTTGGTCGCGCCGCGCCCAGCGCGCGGGGTCAGTCTCCATTGCATTGGCAACGCCGTTTTCGCTTTCTCGCGCGAAACCCCCGAGGGGAGAGAGGGTCCCATAGACCCTCCCCCTATAGGGGGAGGTAGGTGCGTTGCAGGGAGGGTTGCATGGGAGGTTGAAGGGGAGGTTGCAGGGGAGGTTGCAGGGGTGTTTGCAGCCGTTTTCGCCCACTTGCAAGGGGGCTTGCAGGAGGGGCTGCAGGGGGTGTTTCATGGTTGCACCATTACTAGCATCGACGTCGCGCGTGATGCCGGTCCCCTTTGCACCTTCTTTATGCGTCCCTGTTTGAGTAGCGCCAGCATGGCCGTGCGGAAGTGCCGCTGACCGATTGACGGGTCCGTTTCCGCAAACGCCTTGGGCGCATAGTATGTCCCAGCGTCGTTGACGTGGCGCCCCTGCAAATCGTAATCCTTGAGCAATTCTACGAACCGATCTTCTACTTTGTGGCCCCGCACCTGCGGATCGAGCTCGCTCAGCGCGCCTTCGCGCTGGGCAACGAACTCGCCACCCACATAGCGAAGACTGACTTCTGTATCGGATGCGCTGTAATTCGCCTTCTTGGTGGACAGCACCCGCAAGTCGGGATCGACGATGCTGCCATCGCTGCCTTTCGGCCGGTCCAGATAGAGCCTTGACCTCACGCTATTGCCCCAAGCGGTCGACCCTGACTGCCCGCTACCGCTACTCATGCCAGTCAACGAAGGATGCGAAAGCATCAAGATTGCGAGATCGTACTGAAAGCACAGCCTTCGAAGCGCCTTCACGAACCCGCGGACCTGAGACCGATTTACCTCATCACCTGCGAAAACATCCGCGCGCGTGTCCAGAATGACCAGCTTCGGCCGCAACTCGGCGATCTTCTCTTCCAGACCGGCAAACACCACCGTAAGCGACAGCTTCCCTTTGTCTAGCGCCGCCAATTCGGTGCCGTCCGCCGTCGTCAGGTCGATGATGTAGAGGTCGCGAAGGTGCTTGAACGTGATCTCGCGTTGCCGGCAAAGCGCCTCTGCTCGGCGGCGTATTTCGTCCATCTCGTCCTCACACGACACGTAGAGCACGCGGCCGGGAACGACTGGAAAGCCGAGCCATTCCGTACCGGTCACAATTGCCACAGAGGCCTGAAGCGCGAGGATCGATTTGCCGGTGCCGCCGTCGCCAGACAGGTCCGTAACGTTCCGATCGGGGATCATGCCTTCGACGATGAACTGCCGCGGCGGCACTGTCTGGCCGTCGAAATCGGCGAGGCTCACGGCATGTAGGTGCGTGGCGGCCCTTCTCGGCCCCACCTCCGCGAAATAGGTTTGGATGCGAACGGCGATCCCCCGGCCCCTGTCCGTTTCGAAGAACCGAGCGAGCCGGGCCAATGTCCGTTGCGAACTGTCGATGATCGCCCGTTGCTGCCAACCGGGCTCAACGGCCTCAGCGCGCTCGCGCCAGGATCGATCGGCCTCGTCTGCCATGTGGAAGACAGTGCCAGCGCCGATGCTGTTTGGCGGCGATATTTCAAGGGCTTCCCACCGTTCCCGCGTGCCGCCGTAATTCTTCATGTCCTTGCGCGACCATCTGTCGAAGACTTCGAACCCGTCTTCGCTCCCTTCGGTTGCCCGATAGATGGCCATCGCTACGTTGTTCCAAGGCGTGTAGCTATTAGGCGTTGGGACCGCCTCAAGTGCGATCCCTAGCACCCATGGCTCGGCATACGGATTGTCGCCGGGCTGCCCTGCGGGCTGGAAACGCTCTTCGAGCTTCTGGTTGAGCTTTGGCCTGTTGCTGCCGGGGCGAAACGCTTCCGGAAAGGGCGGCAGGTTCGACAGGTCATCGCGACCATCAGCCCACATATAGCCCGCTGATCCCGGAGCGATCACATAGCCGCCATCGCCGCGGACATCGACGCCGATCATGTCATTGACGTCGGTGGCGTTTTTGATCGTACCGTCGGAGCGGAAGTACAGATGCGCGCCGCCGCTGGGCGTCCTGACAATGGCGGGGCTCAGCGTCTCCCAATCAGGAATGAAAGCAAAGCCGTCCTTGCCGTTCTTCCGGTCGGGATCGACGACGTCGAAACCACTTGCTGGGCCAGTCGGCACGCCGATCATCGCATCCGGGTGCTTTGCCCACCACGCCTTGATCGTCGCCGCGTCGGTCGTCGCGTCCTTGAAGCCGCGTGGTGTATGTGGACGCTTATATTTTTCCGAGTTCTGATTGCCGTGGCAGGGAAACACCGGAATGCCCCTCTCGGCCCAAATCAGCGCGGCATCGAGCGAGGAATTTGATGCTGCCACGGCCTTGTTGTCGGTCGCCTTCTGGAACATGCTCATGATGTAGTATGTTCCACCTGTTCGCGACGCGCTTTTGCGGCCGCTCTAAGCGCCGCCAGACTGTCCCGCAATTTCGGCGGCTTTGGAGGTTCGATCGGTACTTCCTGATGGCTCCTGGCGGCCTGCCCCGCCAAGAGCTTGAACGCGTAGGTCGCATCCGCTTCGGTGACGATCCCTCTTGGTTGGCCAGCTAAGTCGATGCGAACGGCGCCGGCCTTCTGACAGCCGCGCAAGTAGCCAGACCCGCCGACATAGTATTTCAGCCCGAGTGTGACTTCGGTCAGGCCGTGGCCGGCGGCGAGCATGTCTTCGCGAATACCGATCTTCAGCGGTTTGCGGAAACGTAGATTGAACGTGTCGGGGTAGAGCTCTTGCCAAGCCGCTACGATTTCGCGGGGGGCCGGTCGTTGTGTATTTTTGGTGAACATATCGGCATGCCTTCGGTTTGGCCGCCGTCTGATTGACAAAAAGCAGGAGAAGAATATATGTTTTGAACACTGTTCAGTTCGAAGGCTCTTCTCGCGCCGGTTGCTGTCTCTCAGCGGCCGGCGTTCTGCTTCAAGCAGCGGTTCTAGCGCGCGACGTATCTGCTTCGCGTTCGCGCACCCACTCGGCCTCAGCCTCGGCCGAGATACGCACCAATTTCCCGATCACATACTCGGGCGGGCCGTGCCCTGCCGCCTTCAAGTTGTAATAGCTGGATCGGCCCATCTTATGCCTTTGGCAGAACCCCGGAATTGAAGGGTCGCGCGAAGCAACGCTGATCTCGGCGTTAAGGGCTTGCATGACGGCGTTCATTGTTTTGCATCCTCATTTTTTGGCCCGTCTTGGAATAAGGTGAACCCATCGGGCGGCTGGTGGATGCGAAGAATATTTACCTGCCGAGAAAGTAGTAAAAGAGGGTAGTTTTTATTCTTTGGCTGCGAGCGCGTCCCACATCTGCTCAATTTCGTCTAGCGTCATTGGTGCCGGCGGGTCTAACGTTTGGGTGGGCGTGCCATTGCGGCGCCAGTGATAGCAATCCACAGCATCGCGGGGCGCTTTGCCGCCCATGATATTCGAGCGGAGGGTGCGCAGCTTTTTCCAGTTGAGATTACCGCGGGTTTTGGCGGCCACTTTCTCACAAGCCTGTTTTAGAGACAGGCTTTTGTCGGAACCTATCAGCGCGTCGACCGCCGCCGCGGTGACCGCCTCGACCGCCGACTTAGTGGCGTCTTTTGCCGGTCTTCCTATTCCGTGTCGGGCGTCTTCGGCTGCGCTCAGCAATCGTTCAAGCGGCTCCGATGGCACATCCACATTGAGGATGACGTGGCGCATGGCCGCTGCGAGCTCGCCGTCGATCTTGGCTAGCGCCGCGTCGGTGCGGGCTACCAGCGCATCGCGTTTGCTCCGTTCGCGCTCAGCCAGCACATTGGCAAGACCTTGCTTCAAATCGGGGGTGCCCATTACCACTCTCCTATCCGCAGAACCTTGCCCTCGCCAAGCGGCGGCGCTGGCATCAGCGGCACGATCGCATCGCGTGCCATATCTTCCAACCCGTCAACGATCCAACGGCCGTAATGACGCTCGATCATAGCTACGCTCGTGTCGTGGAGCGCGGCGACCAGCCTTATGGGCAAGTTGGCCCTGATGCCTCGCACGATCGATGAATGCCGAAGGCTGTACATGATTACGGTCGGCATCTCGGCACGCTCGCGGATCGCCTTCCACGCCTGCGCGACATCTGATGACGTCTGCCACGGCCCGCGCCCGTTTCGCTCCCATTTAATGCTGCCGGGTATCTGCCTGTACTGCCAACGCTCCAGAAGCGGCGCGTCACCGGTGCGGCCAACGACCACCGGCCGCGAGGCTTCAATGACCGCCGGCTCGACAGGCACTGCGATGTTGCCGCTCTTGCTTTTCCCTTTGCGGCTTGACGGCACCATCAAACGCCCTTCCTTCAGCTGGGCGTCACGCACCCGCATTCTGCTGATCTGGCTGAAGCGCGCGCCCGTGGCGTTCAGCACGAGCACCAGCCTGTAGAGATCGCCGTCCCAGCCCTCCTCGGCGTCGACCTGCCGCGCTGCCACGAGCAGCCTTACGACTTGGCCGTCAGCCAAAATCTGGTTCTCTCTTGCGACATCGGCACTGTCATCGACATCGACATCGGAACGCAGCGCTGCATTGACTATAAGCGCCGCCGGGAGGTGCCTGCGCTGGCTGTGCAGCGCGGCCTTCAGGTCGTTGACCAATCGTTGTTTCGTCGTCTCCTTGAGTGGTGGCAGTCCTGCCCGCCAGGCTGATAGGTGTTCGTCGTTCAGAGCAGCCATCGCCACGCCGGCCAGCGGCGCGGCCGGGACAGCTACATGCGCGCCGCGCTTGCCTTGCCCCAGGACGTATCGATGTAGGCGCCGGCTTGCGTCTGACCGCACCGCGCGTCCTCGGCGGCGGCTGTCGCGTACATCGCGAGTTACGACGTAGGCGGTGACGACATCGGCGACAGTGAGCGGCGCCACGTCGGCTGTCGACGGCGTCTCGACAGTAGCGGCGAACGCCCGAGCCGCAGCCTGCGCTTGCCAGAAATCGAGGATGGCTGCGCCGTCTGCATCGCGGACGTCGTCGGCGACGCCCACCTTCTGCACGAGGTAATCCTGCTCGCCCTTATAGAGCCGTGCAACCCAAACGCCGCCGGTCTTTCCCTTCCGGTAACCGACGTGCAGGCCGACGCCGATTGCCTTGTAGTAGGGCTTGCCTCGCTGAGCGAGTTTCGCTCTAGCCGTCCTGCTTTCCAGCTGCGCGTCTCTTACCCGTTTGGCCATTGCCGAGTTTCCTTGTCCAACAATTTGTCCAATATACGCACTTGGACAGGCATACACAAGCTTGAGTACAACTGCACACGAGCCGCGGTTTTTCGGGCTTTCGTTGGACCAGGCTGGACAAAGCTGGATTGGGTCTAAGCCCTTTGAAGGCGTGAATCGTGGTTCGAGCCCATGAGCGGGAACCAAAATCTCAACGCGTAGCAAACCCGGTCGGCGCAGCTGGCGGGTTTTTGTGCCGAGTGCAATTCCGGGAACAGTGTGATTTTCCCGGGAAAAGAGCGCTTCCCTTGGGAATTGCGCAAAGATAAAGTAGCGGAGGTTATTTTCCGAGCTTGCTCGCGGTCTGTGCGAGCGCCTCGATCTCATCCCACTTGCCGGCCTTGACCAACTCGTCCGGCGCCACCCACGAGCCGCCGACGCAGAGGACATTGGGCAGGCTGAGATAGTCGGCGGCGTTCTTGGCCGAGATGCCGCCGGTCGGGCAGAATTTTACGTCGGCCAGCGGCGAGGCAAAGGCCTTCAGCGAGGCGATGCCGCCGGATTGTTCGGCCGGGAAGAATTTCAGGAACCGCAGGCCGGCCTCGCGGGCAGCCATGATCTCGCCGGGCGTGATGGCGCCGGGCAGCAAGGGAACGTCGCTGTCCTTGGCCGCCGCCAGCAACTCGCGCGTGATGCCGGGGCTGACGATGAATTTCGAGCCAGCCGCCGCTGCCTGGTCGAACTGCTTGGCATCGAGAATTGTGCCGGCGCCGACAATGGCGCCCTCGACCTCACCGGCCACGCGGCGGATCGCTTCCAGCGCATCGGCGGTTCGAAGCGTAATCTCGATCGCCGGCAGGCCGCCGGCGGCGAGCGCCCGGGCGAGCGGGACGGCGTCCGCGACATTGGCGATCTTCAGCACCGGAATGACCGGTTGGCCATTGAGCAGCGACAGGAGCTTTTCGGTCTTGCTGGGCATTGCTTGTCTCTCCCTGTATGATTTCAACCGATTAGCAGAAGGCCGATTCCGAGTCCACGAAACCCGGCCTGCCGCGATGTCACATGTCGGCCAACGAGCCTGCTGGCGAATACCGACGAAGTGTCTTTAGCTCTGCCTTGAATCCGCTTTGACCACGGTTTAGTGGCTTGGCGATGACCAACCGTGAACCCGTGCGCGTTGCCGCACTCTACAAATTTGCGAGGCTGGGCGACTTCGAGGCGCTGCGGGTCTTGCGCACGCCACTTGCCGCCTTCTGCTGCGGGCGCGGCATCAAGGGCACATTGCTTCTGGCGCAGGAAGGTATTAACGGCACGGTCGCCGGCAGCGAAACCGACATAGCCGACCTGATCGCTTATCTCGAGGCCATCGAGGGTCTTGCCGATCTCGAGGTCAAATACAGCACTGCCGCCGAAATGCCGTTTCATCGCATGAAGGTGCGGCTGAAGCGCGAGATCGTCACCATGGGCGTCGAAGACCTCGACCCGGCGACGGGTGCGGGGACCTATGTCGCGCCGGCCGACTGGAACGCGCTGATCTCGGACCCCGGCACCATCGTCATCGACACTCGCAACGCGTACGAAGTGTCGATCGGCACGTTCGAGGGCGCGGTGGACCCGCGCACGTCAAGCTTTCGCGAATTCCCGGCCTGGGTGGAAAAACACCGCGACCAACTCGACGGCCGCAAGGTCGCGATGTTCTGCACCGGCGGCATCCGCTGCGAAAAGGCGACGGCCTATGTGAAGTCGCTCGGCCTCAAGGATGTGTTCCATCTCAAGGGCGGCATCCTCAGATATCTTGAAGAGGTCCCGGCCGAAGACAGCCTGTGGCAGGGCGAGTGTTTCGTCTTCGACGAGCGGGTCTCGGTGTCGCATGGGTTGACCGAAGGCGAGGCCGAACTCTGCCGCGCCTGCCGGCATCCGCTGACGCCGGAGGACCGGCTGTCGCCGCATTTTTCCACCGGCGTGTCATGCCCGCATTGCTACGAGGCACGCTCGGATGAGGATCGCACCCGCTATGCCGAGCGCCAGCGCCAGGTCGAACTTGCGCAGGCGCAGGGCAGGGGACATATCGGCAGTTAAGTGCCGCCGACGCCCTGACTGGATCACCACACGACAGAATAGCGGTCGATCACCCACAGCCATGTGCCGTCGGCCTGCCGGCGCGCGACCTCTGAGGTTATCGAGCCGTCGGCAAGCCTGGTCGACGTCAACGCGAGGTCGCCGTTAATGGCCGCCGGGCGCTGCTCGCCGCGCTGGAATTTTCGCCAGCTCGCGGCAAAGGCTTCGAACAAAGCGCGGATCGCCTCATGGCCACGCGTCAATTCGGCTGCTCCGGTGTCGATGACGGCATCGGGTTCGAACAGCGCTACCATGCCCTCAATGTCTCCCGCCCATTGCCGGTCGATCAACAAACGTTCCAGATCCTGCGGATCGCGCGCCGGTTCCCGGCCAGGTTGATCGGTCACAGCAAGGTTCCTCCCTCGGCAATGCGGCGGCGACATTAGCGCAAGCCGAGACCGGTATCGACACACGGATCACCGATTTGCGGCATTGCCGGCGCCGATAGCAAAGCGCGCCTCCGTCATTGTAATGTCAGTGTGCGGGACCTACGTCTGCAACGTCCAAAACCTGCCCGTCCACGTTGGTGCGGGCCCTTTTCTGGAGGCACCATGTTCGACCCCAAGAAGCTTCTCGACGATCTGCTCGGCTCGCAAGTTCCCGGCACAACCGGCACCGTTCGCGACAAGGCCGGGCAGGCTGTGCAGATGGCCAAGGACAATCCGCTGGCCGCCGGTGCGCTGGCCGCGGTGCTGCTTGGAACCGGCACGGGACGGCAGGTCACCGGCACGGCCGTGAAGCTCGGCGGACTGGCTGCGATCGGCGGTCTCGCCTACAAGGCCTACCAGAATTACAAGGCCGGCAATGCACCCGAGCAGGCGCCGGCGGCCGGCCAGCCGGAATTGCTGCCGCCGCCCGCCGACACCGGCTTTCATCCTTCACAGGCGCCACAGGGGGAGGACGAGTTCACGCTGACCCTGGTGCGGGCGATGATCTCGGCGGCCAAGGCCGATGGCCATGTCGATGACGCGGAACGCCAAAAGATCGCCGGCAAGCTCAGTCTGGCCGGCATCGGCACGGAAGCGGAAAAGTTTCTGATGGCCGAGCTGGATAGCCCGCTCGACCTCGATACGCTGGTCGCAGGCGCCAAGACCGATGAGCAGAGGCTCGAGCTCTACACGGCGTCGCGACTGACGATCGACCCCGATACGCGCGCCGAACGCGGCTATCTCGACCTGCTCGCCGGCCGGCTCGGCCTGCCGGATGCGCTCGTCGATCATGTCGAGGCGACGGTGTCGGCGGCCAAGGTGCCGGTTCCGTCAGGCACGGCGCCGAACCCGCGCTGGTAGACAACGCAGCCGCGGCGGGAAAAGCGTTAACTGCTCGTTTACCGAGGAAGCGCATGATTTTAGTCAGTCGGATCGGCTTTTCCTCCTCCCAAGCCCGGTTCAGATCAGGGGGCGGTCGCCAATGACCGCCCTTTTTGTCGGACCGATCACATAAAGCGCGTGGCGCTTCATGTTTTTGTCCTGATGCATGTCGTTCTCTCAGAACCGGGGCCACTTTTGAGCGACATGCATTAGTGTCCGACTTGCCATGATCGCCTTCATTTGCGATGGGTCGGTGCATTCGGATGCACCCCGATCTGTGCCGGGATGCGCGGCGCGCAGGAGCAAAATCCATGACAGCCTTCCCAGAGAAAACCGCCATCGTCACCGGCGCCGGCACCGGCATCGGCAAGAGCGTCGCCACGGCACTGGTGAAGGCGGGCTGGAACACGGTGTTTTGCGGCCGCCGCAAAGCGGTGCTCGATGCCGCCATTACCGAAGCCGGGAAAACGGACGCCAAGGCGCTGGCGGTTGCCTGCGACATCAGCAAGGCCGGCGAAGTCGATGATCTGTTCGAGACGGTGGCCGCAGCCTTCGGCCGCGTCGACCTGCTCTTCAACAATGCCGGCATGAGCTACAAGTCGACGCCGATTGACGAGATACCGGTCGAGGTTTGGAACGATATTGTCGGCGTCAATCTCACCGGATCGTTCCTATGCGCCCGCGCCGCCTTCGGCGCCATGCGCAAGCAAAAGCCGATGGGCGGCCGCATCATCAACAACGGTTCGGTCTCGGCCTATGCGCCGCGGCCGGGCTCGGTGCCCTATACCGCGACCAAGCACGCCATATCGGGGCTGACCAAGACGCTGGCGCTCGACGGCCGGCCCTATGATATCGCCTGCGGCCAGATCGACATAGGCAACGCGCTGACCGATATGGCGCATGCCATGACGGTCGGCGTGCCGCAGGCCAATGGCACCATCGCCGCCGAGGCGGTGATGGACGTCCAGCGCGTCGCCGACGCCGTCGTCCACATGGCCAGCCTGCCGCTCGACGCCAATGTGCTGTTCATGACGGTGATGGCGACCAAGATGCCGTTCGTGGGGCGTGGGTGAACAGCCGAAGGCCTACTTCTTCAAAAACGCCTCGATCCGCTCCAGCGCGTGCAAGATGTTCTCTTCGGAATTGGCGTAGGAAAGCCTGATGTAGCCTTCGCCGAGAATGCCGAAATCGGGGCCGCCGATCAGCGCCACGCCGGCCTCCTCGAGCAGTGCCGAGGCGAGCTTCTTGGCCTTCCAGCCGGTCTTCGAAACATTCGGGAAGGCATAGAATGCGCCCTTGGGCGTAATGCAGGAGACGCCGGGCAGCGCGTTCAGCCCCTCGACCACGATCTTCCTGCGGTTGTCGAAGGCGCGCATCATCTTGTCGACATCGTCCTGCGGGCCGTCGATGGCGGCGATGCCGGCGAACTGGCTCGGCGCGTTGACGCAGGACCAGCAATTGACCGCCAGCTTGCGGACCTTGTCGTAGAGATGCCCGCCCTTGTCGCCATTCGGCCAGATCGACCAGCCCATGCGCCAGCCGGTCATCGCCCATGTCTTCGACCAGCCGTTGAGCACGATCAGCCGGTCGCGAATTTCCGGAAAATTGAGCAGCGAAAAATGCGTCTCGCCGTCATAGGTCATGACGTCGTAGATTTCGTCGGAGAGGATAGCGACCTGCGGATGCGCTTGCAGTCCCTTCACCAGCTTCTCGATCTCGGCGCGCGGCGTGACGCCGCCGGTCGGGTTGGCCGGTGAGTTGAGGATTAGCAGTCTGGTCTTCGACGTGATCAGCGCCAGCGTCTCCTCGGCCGAGAAGGCAAAGCCGTTCTCCTCGCGGATCGGCACCGGAATGGGCGCGGCGCCGGTGAACTCGATCATCGAGCGGTAGATCGGAAAGCCTGGGTCTGGATAGAGGATCTCGGCGCCGGGTTCGCCGAACATCAAGATGGCCGCGAACATGGTCGGCTTGCCGCCGGGCAGGATCATCACATTTTCCGGCGAGACCTCGACGCCGGTGGTGGTCAGCGTGCGCCGCACCACCGCTTCGCGCGTCGCCAGCAGGCCATTGGCCGGGGTGTAGCCATGGTGGCCGTCGCGCAGCGCCTTGATCGCGGCCTCGACAATGTGCTGCGGCGTTTTGAAGTCGGGCTGGCCGATGCCGAGATTGACGATGTCGCGGCCCTGTTGAGCCAGTGCGGTCGCCCGCGCCAGCACGGCAAAGGCGTTTTCCTCGCCGAGACGGTCGAAGGCCGAAATCGTGTGGAGCATTTTTCCCGTCCGTGTGGTTCTTGCTGTTAGGTCGCGTTTTTGTGAGCGTCTGCTCACAAAAGTCAAACGGATTGGAGTTTTGCGTGTCGGAAAATCTCAAAGATTGGCAAGCGCGTCCGCGGCCCGAGCGCAAGCCCATTGACGGGCGCTATGTCCGGCTCGAACCGCTGAGCGCCGAAAAGCACGGCGATGGGTTGTACGAGGCGTCGTCCGTGCCCGACATCGATGGACGCTTTGCCTGGCTGCCCGACTACCCGCCGCAAACCCGCGCCGATTTCCAGCCATGGCTGGACAAGGTCGAGGCGAGCGAGGATCCGCTGTTCTTCACCGTCATCGACAAGGCCAGCGGCAAGGTCGCCGGGCGACAGACGCTGATGCGCATCGATCCCACCTATGGCGTCATCGAGATCGGCAACATCTATTGGGGGCCGCTGATCTCGCGCAAGCCGGCAGCGACCGAGGCGCAGTTCCTGTTCATGAAGTACATTTTCGACGGGCTCGGCTATCGCCGCTACGAGTGGAAATGCAACAACCGCAACGAGCCGTCAAAGCGCGCGGCGGAACGGTTCGGCTTCAAGTTCGAGGGCATTTTCCGCCAGCATCTTGTGGTCAAGGGTGAAAACCGCGATACGGCATGGTACTCGATCATCGACAAGGAATGGCCGGCGCTGCGCAAAGCCTATGAGGCATGGCTCGATCCCGCCAATTTCGATGGCGAAGGCCGGCAGAAGCGGCGGCTCGAGGATTTCCGCGCCGAGTTCGGCGCGTAACAGGAGTTTTTTCCGATGGCGCACAGCCATGATCATGGTTCGCATGCTGGGCATGGCGCCGGCCACGTGCATGGCTCGACCGACAAGAAGCGTGTGCTGATCGCAGCCTGCCTGACCGCCGGCTTCATGGTGGCCGAAGTGCTTGGCGGCCTTTTGACGGGATCACTGGCGCTGCTGGCCGACGCCGGCCACATGCTCGCCGACTCGATCGCGCTTGGCCTTGCCTGGTACGCCTTCCATCTTGGCGGACGGCCGGCGACAGTGCGCCTGACCTATGGTTTCGGCCGGGTCAAGACGCTGGTCGCCTACACCAACGGCATCGCCATCTTCGCCATTGCTTTGTGGATCGTCTACGAAGCCTGGGGCCGGCTGATGACGCCGGCGCCGGTGCTGGGCGGGCCGATGCTGGTGGTGGCGATCGCCGGCCTTCTGGTAAACTTCGCCTCGTTCTTCGTGCTGCATGGCGGCGACCACGACAGCCTCAACATGCGCGGCGCCATCCTGCATGTGCTGGGCGACCTGCTCGGTTCGGCGGCGGCGATCGTGGCGGCGCTGGTCATCCTGGCCACCGGCTGGACGCCGATCGACCCGATTCTGTCGGTGCTGGTCTCGGTGTTGATCCTGTCCACCGCATGGTCGCTGATGCGCGAAGCCGCCCACGTCCTTCTCGAAGGCGTACCGGCAAGCCTCGACCGCGACATCATCGCCAAGGACATTGCCGGCACCGTCAAGGGCGTGCGCGAAGTGCACCATATGCATGTCTGGTCGCTGGACGGCTCCAGCAACATGGCGACGCTGCATGCCTGCCTCAACGATGGCGTCGATCCGCACCAGGCGGTCAGCGCCATCAAGAAGCGGCTCGCCGCCGAACACGGCATCAGCCACGCGACGGTCGAACCGGAATTCGGCCAGTGCGCCGACAGCCATGACGAGCACGATCATGACCACGACCATGGTGCGCCACCGCATCACGGCCATTATCACTGACAGGGAATTTCATGGCATTGGCATCCGAGTTGACGAGTTCCCGCTGTGGCGGGACGGCATGATGGATCGCGACACGCGAAACGCGCTGATTGCCGCAGCCTGGATCATGCTGCTGTTCGGCATCGCGGCGTTCTATCTGCCGACGGTGATGCTGGCTGTCGGCAATATCTCGACCGTACTTGCCGGCATCGTCGGCATCGCCTTCGTGCTGGCATTCTTTCTGGTGTTCTGGTTGCGGGGTCGCAGCCAGAACAAGGGCAAATAAGAGGCTTTGAAATGCGCATCCTGATTACTGGCGCCGCCGGCATGGTCGGCCGCAAACTTGTCGACCGGCTGGCCAAGGACGGCACGCTCAACGGCCGCAAGATCACCGGGCTCGACCTGCACGACATCGTGCCGCCGCAGGCGCCGGCGATGGACGGCGTCAGCATCGCCACGCATACCGGCGACCTTGCCGACGCCGGTGCTGCCGAGAGCCTGGTGGCGTCACGCCCCGACGTCATGTTCCATCTCGCCGGCATCGTGTCGGGTGAGGCGGAAGCCAATTTCGATCTCGGCTACCGCGTCAATCTCGACGGCACACGGGCTCTGTTCGATGCGGTCCGGCTGGCGGGCTTTTCGCCGCGCCTCGTCTTCACCTCGTCGATCGCGGTGTTTGGCGCGCCGTTCCCCGATGTGATCCCGGACGACTTTCATCCGACGCCGCTGACCTCCTACGGCACCCAGAAGCAGATGAGCGAGGCGCTGCTGGCCGACTATTCCAGGCGCGGCTTCTTCGACGGCATCGGCATAAGGCTGCCGACCATCTGCGTGCGGCCCGGCAAGCCGAACAAGGCGGCGTCAGGTTTCTTCTCCGGCATCATCCGCGAGCCGCTGAGCGGCCACGAGGCGATCCTGCCGGTGCCGCGCTCGGTGCTGCACACCCATGCCAGCCCGCGTTCGGCGGTGAACTTCCTGATCCATGCCGCCGGGCTCGACGGTGCCGCTGTCGGGCCGCGCCGCAACCTCACAATGCCCGGCGTTGCCGTCACCGTCGGCGAGCAGATCGAGGCGCTGGAGCGCATTGCAGGCGCCGACGTCGTGAAGCTGATCCGCGAACAGCCGGATGAGACCATCTGGGCGATCGTCAAGGGTTGGCCGACGCGCTTCGAGGCGCGCCGTGCAAGGGACCTCGGCTTCAGCGCCGAAAACAGTTTCGATGAAATCATCCGCGCTCATATCGAGGATGAGTTGGGCGGAAAGATCGCGGGTCAGGCCTGACCCGCCGCGGTCATACAGTTCCGGACAGGCTCGCCGACAACAGCAACAGCCCGAACAGGAAGACGAACGCGGCGCCGCCGATTTCGACGAATGTGTGGATACGGTTGCCCATGCGGCCATCGCCGGCGAAATAGACCGCCCAGTTCTTGGCTGTCACAGCGATCGTCGCCAACGCCGAGACTGTGATGGCGGTGCCGATAGACATCGCCAGCACCGACAGCAGGCCGCCGAGCCACAGGCCGTTGAGCAGCGCGAAGCTGAGCACAATCAGCGCGCCGGAGCAGGGGCGGATGCCGACGGCGGCTACAGCCGACCAGGCCGTGCGCCAGTCGAAGCGGTCGCCCGACAGCAGCGCCGGATCAGGCGCATGCGAATGGCCGCACGTGTCGCAGACCTCGCCGGCCGGTTGATCGTGAGCGGCGTGATTGTGATGAGCGTGGTCGTGATGGGAATGATCGTGCGTGTCGTGGTCGTGCGCGGCGTGATCGTGATGATCATGCGAATGGTCGTGATGCACATGCAAGGCATGCGCCTGCGCCGCGTGGCTGTGACCGGCATGCGAATGGCCGCCATGGCCGGCGTGGGCTGCCGACAGGCTGTAGGCGGGCGCCCTGCCGAACCAGCGCTGGACCGTGGGCCCAAGCTTGCGCCACAGCAGCCAGGCGCCGAACAAAGTGACGAAGACATAGCTCATGATCTCCATGAACCAGGCTGCGTCGGTCATCGAGATGGCGGTGCCGCGCAGGACGAAATAGGCAAGCAGCATCACCAGGATCGCGGTCAGGCCCTGCAGCAGCGCCGAGACGAAGGACAGCAGGATACCGCGCCTGAGCGCCACTTCATTGGCCACCATGTAGGACGAGATCACCGCCTTGCCGTGGCCGGGGCCGGCGGCGTGGAAAATGCCATAGGCGAAGGACAGGCCGATCAGCAGCCACATCTTGCTGCCGTCCTCGCGCATTGCTTTCATCGCCGTGGCCAATGCGCGGTAGAATTCCTGCTGGCGCAGATTGATCCACATCAGGATGTGGGCGAACGGGCCGGTGGTGGGCGCCATGCCGTCATTGACACCGATGCCGAGTGAGCTCTGGGCATGGGCCTGCCCGAGAAAGTGCGTCATCAGCAGGGCAGCGGCCACGAGGCCGAATGCCAAACGCAGGGACGGTTTCATCACCGGATCTATCCTTCTGGCGGGCAATTCAGTTCGAGCTTGGTGGCGAAGATCTTGCTCATGTCGGTGCCTGTCGGGTCGTTGAAGAACGCGTCCGTCAGGGTCTTCTGGTTTTCCTTGATCGCCTCGTCTGGATCAGGCCGGATGACGCTCTTGGTGCAGCTCGAGGGCAGGCCTTCCACCGTGATGTTGCTATCCTCGGTGAAGTCGATCGCTGTGTAGAAGGTTGGATCGTAGACGCCGAAATCGATCTTGCCGGCGAGCTTGATCGGCACCTTGGGTTCGGATTCGAACAGGATGATCAGCTGGTCGTTTTCGAAATTGGCCATAAGATGCGGTGGCGGCGTCATCGGCACGTCCTTGCCGTCGACGGTGACGAGCTGGAAATAATTGAACTCGGCCAGCGAGGCATGAACGGTGTCGGCGACATCCTTCAGCTCCTTGTCGTCAAGCTTCAGGTCGGAGTTCTTGTCGAACTCCATCATCACCGTACTCGAAAACAGATCATCGAAACGCCAGAGGTGACGCAGCGCTTTCACACTTTGGTGATCCGGAGAGAGGATCACGTCGAGGCGGGCCTCGGCGAAGACATGAGGATGCGCGCCAGCCGCTCCGACGGAGGCAAAAGTCGTCGCCAGGGCCGAAGCCAGCATGATTGCGTGCCGTTTCAGATGCATTCTCGGTCGCTGTTCCATCGGCCTCGGAGAGATTTCGAGAGGTTACCAGAAACGGGGCGAAATTGGGACCGCGGCACGGCAGGACCGGCTCAAGCGCTCTCGCGGTTCTTGAACCATTGCACCAGGAAATCGACGAAGACACGGACCTTGGCCGGCAGATAGCGACGGTGCGGGTAGACGGCGAAAATGCCGCTGCCCGACTGGATGCGGTCGTCGAGCAACGACACCAGAAGCCCGGATGCGAGGTCGGGCGCGGCGATGAAATCCGGCAGGATGGTGAAGCCCAGACCGGACACGGCGGCGGCTCGCGCGGCCATCGGGCTGTTGACCTCGATGGGACCCGATACGTTGACACTGACTGACTCCTCGCCATCGCCCCTGAAGCGCCAGTTGGCGAGCGAGCGGCCATTGGTGTCGACGATGCAGGGCAAGTTGGCGAGATCCTGCGGGCGCGTCGGCTTGCCGTGCTTGGCGATCAGCTCCGGCGAGGCGCAAAGCTTGATCGAAAACGGCCCCAGGCGGCGGGCGATCAGCGATGAGTTCTCCAGGCGCGAGATGCGCACGGCAAGATCGAAACCTTCCTCGACCAGATCGACAAAACGGTCGTCGAGATGGATGTCGAGCACGATGTCGGGATGCTGTTTGGCGAAGTCGATGAGCGACTGGCCTATCGGCGCGTCGGCGAAGGTGCGCGCCGCGGAGAGCTTGATCCTGCCGCGCACGTCGCCGGAGGATTCGCGCACGGCGTCGGCTAGGCTGTCGACCTCGCGCACGATTTCCGAAGCGCGGCTGTAATAGGTATGGCCGGCCTCAGTCAACGAGAACTGCCGCGTGGTGCGGTTGAGCAGCAGCGCGCCGAGTTCGTCCTCGAGTTCGCGCACATATTTCGACAGCAGCGCCTTGGAGCGACCGATCTTGCGCGCGGCCGCCGAAAAGCCTTCGGCCTCGACGACGTCGATGAAGGCGCGCATGCGGGTCAGTGTATCCATCATCAGGCCTTTCGTGCCGCATCGAGAATTCGCCGGCCGAGCCGTATCAGGGCAATGTCGCTGCCGGGAGGGCCGAGCAGCGAGAGGCCGAAAGGGGCACCGTCGACCGAGCCCAGCGGCAGGGTGATTTGCGGAAAGCCTGAAAGACCCGAAAGGCACAAAAGATGCAAGGCCCTTTCGCGGTAGGCCTGGAGCTGCTGCGGCTCGCTTTTGACCAGAGGTGCGGGGCCTGGAACGGTGGGCAGGACAAGAAACCCGTCTTGGCCGAGCAAGGCAGCCAGCTCGGAGCGGAAGGTCAGGCGGCGCACCGCCTCGGCCCGCGCGGTCTTTTCGTCGATTGTCCTGCCAAAACCAAAGCGCTCCTCGACGCCCGGCCCGAGATTGCGCTCGCCCGAAATGATCCAGGCGCCATGTTGCTGCCAGGCCTCGGCGGCCTGGAGGCGGCGAAAGCACCAGTAGAGCTCGTCGGGGAAGGAGGCGAAGCTGTACTCTACCGGCGCCGGCTCACCGACAAGACTGGCGGCCAGCGCTCTCATCCTGGCATATTCGGCTGCCTCGGCCGGGCCGGCGACGAAGGCGTCCAGCCAGCGGATCGACAGCGGCCGGTTGAGCGGATGCTGATGCGGGTCGCGGCCAAGCAACAGCTTGCCGATCGTCTCATAGGTTTCGATGTCGTCGGCGAACCAGCCGAACGTATCGAAGCTCGGCGCCAGCTTCATCGTGCCTTCGAGCGAGATGCGGCCATGCGTGGTGCGCAGCCCGATCAATCCGCAAAAGCTCGCCGGGGCGCGGATCGAGCCGCCGGTGTCCGAGCCGGTGGCGATGTCGGCGAGCTTGCCGGCCACCGCCGCGGCCGATCCGGAGGACGAGCCGCCGGTGACGCGGTCGGGGGCAGCCGGGTTCACCGGAAACGGAAAATGCGCGTTCTGGCCCATCAGCGAGAAAGCGAACTCGTCGGTCTGCGTCTTGCCGATGAAACGCGCGCCGGCGTCGAGAATCATCTGCACGGCCGGTGCCGTGCTGGACGCGGCGTGGGACTCGGCGAACTTCACCGGATTGCCGCAACCGGTGCGGTAGCCGGCGACGTCGTAAATGTCCTTCACAGCCAGGCGCAGCCCGGCCAGTGGCCCCAGTTCCGCATTGGCCACCGGCATTCGACGCAGGTCGAGAAAGGCGTTGAGCGGGCCGTGCGTGCCTGGCATCGTTGGATATCCGTATACAGTAGGCCCAGCATTGTTCGATGCCGGAATTTTTACAACCTGGAGTACGATTTTTATTGATTGTGAAATCTTTCGATCTTATATCGCGCTTGCCCAAAGTCGCACGTGCCTGTGGGTGTCCGCCGATCCTCGAATGGTGAGGGAAATCGGTAAGGTAACTGGAGCTAACCCCTCCAGTCGGTCTAGCGGCCAACCGCCAGCCCGAGGACACCTTGAAGCAACGACGGTGCGGGCCTTTCTGGTGTTCTGCCGGTCGTCCAAAGACCGGGGTTACTGAAGAGGCACACCTTCATTGCCGGCAGTGCGGACGGGTCTCCCATCCAAGCCAAGGCAGACAAAGCGAACCGAGGCCGGGCAAGGCCAAGGTTCACCGCCGCGAGACGGCGTTTCATGGTTCCGGGGTCTCCACCGGCTGGTTCCATGGATTTCCGTCCCGCCTTTGTTTGACCGCGTGTTCGCGAGGCCGAAAGCCCGCGTCCCGCAGCCTTATTGCGCGCCGCAAGGCGTTAATGGAGAGACCCCGATGGCCACCCAGCGCATCCTCGACTTCCTCGCCACCCGACGTCCGTCCGGCCCCTGCCTCGTCGTCGACCTCGATGTCGTGCGCGACAATTTCCGTGCCTTCGAGAAGGCGCTGCCCGATTCCAGAATCTACTATGCGGTGAAAGCAAACCCTGCGCCGGAGATCCTGCGCCTGCTTGCTGCGATGGGCTCGTCCTTCGACACCGCTTCCGTTGCCGAGGTCGAGATGGCGATGGACGCCGGTGCGCCGGCGGACCGCATCTCCTTCGGCAACACCATCAAGAAGGAGCGTGACGTTGCACGCGCCTACCAGCTCGGCATTCGGCTGTTTGCCGTCGACTGCGTCGAGGAGGTCGACAAGATCGCCCGCGTCGCTCCCGGCGCGCGCGTGTTCTGCCGCGTTTTGACCGACGGCGAAGGCGCCGAGTGGCCGCTGTCGCGCAAGTTCGGCTGCGTGCCGGCGATGGCCGTCGACGTGCTGCGCCATGCCAGGACGCTCGGCCTCGACGCCTATGGCGTGTCGTTCCATGTCGGCTCGCAGCAGACCGACCTGACGGCGTGGGACCGTGCGCTGGCCGACGCCAAGAAGGTGTTCGCCACGCTCGCCGACGAAGGCATCGTCCTCAAGATGGTCAATATGGGCGGCGGTTTCCCGACGCGCTATCTGCGTGATGTGCCGGCGGCCCAGGCTTACGGCCAGGCCATCTTCTCGGCGCTGCGCAAGCATTTCGGCAATGCGATCCCTGAGACCATCATCGAGCCGGGTCGCGGCATGGTCGGCAATGCCGGCGTCATCAAGTCGGAAGTCGTGCTGATCTCGAAGAAGGCCGAAAACGACAATGTGCGCTGGGTGTTCCTCGACATCGGCAAGTTCGGCGGTCTGGCCGAGACGATGGACGAGGCGATCCGCTATCCGATCGTCACCCGCCATGACGGTTCGGAGACCGCACCTTGCGTGCTCGCCGGCCCGACCTGCGATTCGGCCGACGTGATGTATGAGAAGACGCCGTATCCGCTGCCTCTGTCGCTGACCATCGGCGACGATGTGCTGATCGAAGGCACCGGCGCCTACACGACCACCTACTCGGCGGTCGCCTTCAACGGCTTCGAGCCTCTCCGATCCTACGTGATCTGACGGCTTCGGCCTTCAGATCACCCCAGGCGGACGTTTGCGTCCGCCCGGGTTCGCCTGTGGAACAAGCTCCGCTCGTGAAGGATCGCGGAAATGGACATTGTAAATTACATTGACGGCATTGGATTCTCCCCCCTCGAGGGGGAGATGGCCGGCGCCATTCCCATCGTCGCCGAAACTGCGGCAGACATTGCATCGCGTGAAGCGTTGCTCGATCGCGCCATGGGGCCGATGCGGCGCAAGAAATCGTCGGAGAAGCTGCGGCGTGGCCGCCGGCCTTCCGAAGGCCTCGCTTTTGTCGTGCGCGATGCAACCGGCGCGGTTGCCGGCACGGTGCGGCTGTGGGACGTGCGTCTGGGCGAGGGTGGCCCGGCGGCGCTCCTGCTCGGACCGCTCGCCGTAGATCCGGCGCTGAAGAACGCCGGCATCGGCTCGGCGCTGATGCGCCATGCTTTGGCCGAGGCCGCGCGTCTGGGCCATGCCGCGGTGCTGCTGGTCGGCGATGCGCCTTACTATGGCCGCTTCGGCTTCTCGGCGGAGAAGACCGGCGCGCTCGCCATGCCTGGTCCGTACGAGCGGCACCGCCTGCTGGCGCTGGAACTGATCGATGGTGCGCTCGACGGCGCGCGTGGCACGCTGAGGGCTGCAGGTCGCAAGCTCAAGGCGCAGAGGCTGTCGCTGGCCGCCTGATTGGTCAAAAACAAACGCCGCCCGTCCTTTGCATTTCAGCGAGGGCGGCGTTTTGTTTTTGCGAAGGGCTCAGCCGATCAGTTGGCTGAGCGCCATGGCGACCGACATATCGCCTTCGACCTTTATCTTGCCGGACATGAACGCCATGGTCGGGTTGAGGTCGCCGGCGATCAGCGAATCGAGATCGTCGAGCGACAGCTTGATGGTGCAGTCGGTCGGCGCATCGGTGTTCGAGACGGTCGCGCCGTCGATGACGATGACGCCGTTGCTGCCGGTATCGAACTTCACGGAATGTTCGAACCCGGCGCTCGCCACGCGCGACCTCATCTTCTCGGCAATGTCCTGAACGCTCATGACTGTTCTCCTGGTCTCGTTGCGTTTTGCCGCGCTTCAGTGACCGGCCTCCGCCGAAGTCACTGTCTCGCGCGTACCGCGATCCTGGTCGCTTGGCGCATATAGCTTCGAGTTGACGTAAACGTCAACGCGCGATGCGTCATCTCGTTTCAGTCGGAAGGAATGCGGCAGAGAACATTCGCCCTGCGACGAAGGTTAGTGTTCAGCAGCGGGCTTCGCCGCCTCGGCCTGGGCCGATTCCGCCGGGGCCGGTTCGGTCGGCGTGGCCGGATCCTTGCGGCGGCGCATGGCGTTGTCGCGGATTTCGTCCTTGGTCAGGAAGTTGACCTGGTCGATCAGCACTTCATGCACCAGGTCGGCGCCGACGCGGGCGTTGACGGTGTCGCGTATGGCCTTGCGGAAGGCATCGAGATCGATGGTTTCCTTCTTGGTGAAGTCGATCTGAGGATTGGAGTAGAGATAGGAATAGACCTGATCGGTCATCAGCGCTTCGGCCGGGATCGACATCTTCTTTATCTCGGCCGGCTCGACCGTGTAGACGAGCTTGGTGAGGAAATAGCCGTCGATCTTGGAATCGCGGATCAGCGGCACCGAGATGATGTCGGTCTTGACGTAGTCGAGGCCACCCAGCATCGGTTTCGGCGTCTCGCCGACGCCGCGCTCACCGGCCGCCTGGAACGAATAGAACACCGCGCCAAGCGTGGCGGCGCAGATCCAGATCGCGGCGGCGATGAATTTGATCACCGGTTGTTCCCGCCTGTTGCCGAAATCATCAGCTCGCCCAACCGAATTCGCCGGCCGAATAGGTGCCGTCGGCTTCGGCGCGCTGAATGGCGTTCTTCAACAGCGTGGCGACTTCGTTGACCGCGTTGAGGTGGGCGAGGATTGCAGCCTCGTTTTTCGCGAGCTTCTGGCGCAGCCGCGCCAGACTGTCGCGATGCTGTTCCAGGAATTCGATCTCGTTGGCGCCCTTCATGGCGCGGGTCAGCTCATAGAGGTAGCGGCTCTTGCGGGCGTTGGAGGCCTTGAGGTCATAGCTGGTGTCGTTCTTCAAACCGGCCGTCTCTTCCTCGACCGCTTCCTCGATGCGGCCGATGATGGCGGCAAGGTTGCCCGGCCGTGCAAACGGGATCGGCGCTTCGGACGTACGCGCCGGCAGGTTGGAAGAGTATTTTGAAAAATCGGCCATTGAAAATCCTGGTCTAGATCTTGATTTCGGTTTTGATGGTCGTCTCGTCGCCGGTCATCGACCGTGCGGCCTTGCGCTGCAATTCCTCGACCAGCGAGGTGGACAGCCGGGTCTGCTGGTCGATCTCGGTCTTGTGCGGCCCGGTTGACACCGGGCCGATCGGCACGGTGCGCTTGCCGTCCTTGTAGTGGTCGGCGAGCAGCGATTTGGCGATGCCGATGCCTCCGCGCTCGGCCATGACGTCGGCGACACGCTCGGCAAGCTGCGATTTCCACATGTCGCCGGCCAGCCCCTTGCCGTAGACGCCCTCGGTGTCCTTGGGCAGCATGTTTTGGATGAAGGTCTGCAAGACCATCGCCTCGAACTTCTTGAACTTGCTGGCGGGATCGGCATTTGCGGCGGCCTTGTCGGCGGTAGCGCGCGACAGGATCGAGCCGGCATCGACCGAAGCAGCCATGTCGACAGAAAAATTACCGCCAACGCCGTTGGCCCGCTTGGCCAGCGCGGCACGGGCAGCCTCGATATCCGCCGGGTCGACGGCTCGGGCAACATCGAGAACGATGTCACTGGGTGGAGAAATCGCCAAGAAAGTCCGCCTCTTTGCCGGGTTTCCTGAGCGACCATGCCGCAACAAGCTTGTGGCAGGCTTGCCGGTTTGAAATCCTTCGCCGGATGCTGGGCCATTGCTATCAGCAGCGGCAAGTCCGGCTGGGTCGATGCGATCTGGTCGTTTGCGGTGGGCGCTGCCGGCGTCGCCATGGTCAGATCGTAGGTGGCGTAGGCGCAGAGGCCGAACACGGCGCCGTACACCCAATACAGCCCGCCGCACGGAACGAAACCGAACGCCGTCCGCAAGTGACGCGGCTTTAACTTTCGATTATTCCTGCCCGCGCCTCTGCGCGATCAGATCGAGCCGGTCGCGGTCGGAGCGTTCGCGTTCGTCCTGTCGGCGCACGTCCTTGTAGGCGCGCTCGACCATGTTGGTGCGCGCCGTCGCAGTGGCGATGAGCGTGACCTCCTGCCTGCCGCTTTCCAGGCTCGCTTCCTGCCGGACTAGCGCATTGGCGATGCGGCGATGGTAGAGGTCAGGGAACAGCACCGCCATCGACTGGTCGGCGTCGAAATGCTGGACAAGTTCCCTGGCCTCGGTTTCGGCGGTTGCCGCTGCCGCCAGGAAGGCCGCATGGCGCGTCTCGTGCAGGGCCTTCAACTGCTCCTGCACCTTGACCAGTTTCTTCAGCCGTTCCTTGCGCGTGCTCATCTCACCTCGCCAGCGTCAGATCGACAAAGCCGTCGACGAACAGCGACAGCATGGTGCCGATGGCGAAGTAGAAGATGATCATGCCGCCGGCGATGACGAAAGGCAGTGAGATGAAGTAGACCGGAATCTGCGGCGTCAGCTTGTTGACGAAGCCGATCGTCAAATTGACCAGGATGGCATAGGCGATGAACGGGCTGCCGAGCCGGATGACCAGGAAGAAGGCGTCCGACACCGTGTCGGTGAGATCGACCAGGGCGGCCTGCGGATTGAAGAAGACGTTGACCGGCGCCACCGTGTAGGAGGCGACCAGAGCGCGGATGATCTCGTGGTCGAAATCGAAGACGAAGAGCAGCAGCAACGCTGAAAACGAGATGATGGCGGCGAGAGCCGCCTGCGGTTCTGGCTCCTCGATGGCGGGGCCGCCGGTGCCGCCATAGCCGATCAGCATGGCGATGGCCGAACCCATGAAGCGCAGAGCCTCCATGTAGAGCCTCGTCATCGCGCCGATCAGCCCGCCGACCAAAAGTTCGGAGATGATCATCGGCGCCAGCACCTGCGGACGCGCATCGACGAAGGGAAAGATCTTGTCCCACAGGAAGGCGAGCAGGCCACCGGTGGCGGCGATCGACACGAACAGCCGGACCTGGACCGGCACGCGGGCGCTGGACAGGCCCGGCATCAGCATGAAGCAGGCGCCGATGCGACAGAAGGCGAGGAAGGCGGCGATGACGACGCCTTGCGACAGTATGTTCACGAGATCGTCCCGAGCACCTTGATCTCGACGCCCTTGGCGATTTCGACATGGGAGAGAACGGGAAGCGTCGTGAACAGGCGCTCGATGATCATGCGCACATAGGGGCGAGCATCGGGCGCGGTGACGAGGACAAAACGCTCGCCGGCCTCGAGATGCTTGCGGATCGCCTTGGTCGCGTCCTGGCCGAATTCCTCCAGCTGGCGCGGGTCGATGTCGAATTCGCGCACCTCGCCCTTGGCGTCGCGCTTGAGGCTCTGGTGGAAGGCGAGGTCCCAGCGGTTGCCGAGGCGCAGCACCTTGAGCATGCCGCCCTCGGAGAGATCGCCGCAGATCTGCTGGGCCATGCGGATGCGGACATGCTCGACGATCTGCTCGGTGCGGCGCACATGCGGCGCGATCTCGGCGATAGCCTCGATGATCAAATGCAGGTTGCGGATCGATACGCGTTCGGCCAGCAGCAATTTCAGCACCGCCTGCAGGCCGGGATAGGAGATGTGCGAGGTGCAGATCTCGTCGGCGAGCTTGCGGTATTCCGGATCCTGGCGCTCGAGCAGCGCCTTCATGTCCTTGTAGGACAGAAGCTGCGGCAGGTTGTTGCGGATCACCTCGGACAAATGGGTGAGCAGCACCGACATGTTGTCGGCAAAGGTATAGTTCTCGCGCTTCAGATCCTCGGCGAAGGTTTCGAGCACCGAGAAGGCGCGCATGCCGAAGGCCGGCTCGCGGATTTCCTCGCCGGGAACGTCGGGCAAATCCCGGTTGCCGAGCAGCACCATGATCTCGCCGACGCGCATCTGGTATTCGGCGACGACGGTGCCGTGGACCTTGATCTGATAGCTTTTCGGCGGGATGCCGAAATCGTCGGCGACGCGCACTTCCGGCACGACGAAGCCATATTGCGTGGCAAATTTCTTGCGCATCTTGGCCATGCGGAACACCAGTTCCTGATGCGACACCAGCAGCCGCGTCGACAGCTGTTTGCCGATCAGAAGCTCGATCTCGGCGGTGGTCAGCGAAGCCTTGACCGAGTTCTTCTCTTCCTCGACCTTGTTCGCCTTCTCCAGATCCTTGATCGCTTCGGCGGCGGCAGCCTCTCGGTTGGCGCGCATCGGGATGACGTAGCCAAGGCCGGCCATGCCGGCGGCTAGCGTGAAGAACGGGAAGAACGGCAGGCCGGGCATCAGGCCGAGCAGGACGAGCAGCGAGGCCGCGACATAGAGCGCGCGCGGATGCGCACCGAGCTGGCCGAACACCGCCTGGTTGGTCGAGCCGCGCGTGCCGCCCTTGGACACAAGCAGGCCGGCCGCGAGCGAAACGATAAGCGCCGGGATCTGGGTGACGAGGCCGTCGCCGACCGACAGTTTGATGAAGACATCGGCGGCTTCGCCCATGCCCATGCCGTGCCTGATGTAACCGATGGCGATGCCGCCGACGATGTTGATGGCGGTGATGATGAGGCCGGCAATGGCGTCGCCGCGGACGAATTTCGAGGCGCCGTCCATCGAGCCGAAGAAGGAGGATTCCTCTTCCAGCTCGCGGCGGCGCAGTTGCGCTGTCTTGTCGTCGATCATGCCGGCGGACAGGTCGGCGTCGATCGACATCTGCTTGCCGGGGATGGCGTCGAGGGTGAAGCGGGCGCCGACTTCGGCAATACGGGTGGCGCCTTTCGTGATGACGATGAAGTTGACCACAATCAGGATCATGAAGACGATCAGGCCGATGACGAAATCGCTGGCCATCACAAGTTTGGAGAAGCCGGCGATGACATAGCCGGCGGCGTGCGTGCCCTCATTGCCATGCGACAGGATCATGCGCGTGGTGGCGATGTTGAGGGACAGCCGCAGCATGGTGGCGATCAGCAGCACTGTCGGGAAGGACGAGAAATCGAGCGGCCGCTGGATCCACAGCGCCACCATCAGGATCAGCACCGACAGTGCGATCGAGAAGGCGAGGCCGATGTCGATGAGGAAGGCCGGGATCGGGAGGAACAGCACGGCCAGGATGATGACGATGCCGATGGCGAAGAAGACATCGCGGCCGTTCTTGGCCACTGTTCCTGTCGCTAAGCTTTCGCTGACGGCCATATCGTCCCCAATCACAAGCCTGCCGAGCACGCGACAGCCCTTCGAGCCTAACCGGTCAAGCTTGCGCGAGGGTGGGAGGACTGGTTACTTGCCGGGACGACAGAGGCCTTGAGGAGAGAGATCATGCTGGTGATCATCGGCACCATTCGCCTGCCGGCGGAACGGCTCGACGAGGCAAGGCCGGCCATGCGGCGCATGATACTGGGCAGCTGGGCGGAGCCCGGCTGCATCGAATACTCCTACGCGCAGGACGTGCTCGACGCCGGGCTCATCCATGTAATCGAGGTGTGGAGCGACAGGGCCGCGCTCGACGCGCATTTCCGCTCGCCTCACATCGCCGATTGGCGGGCGAGCTGGGCATCGCTCGGCATAGGCGAGCGCAACCTCATGCTCTACGAGGCCGGCGAGCCGAAGCCGATCTGAGGACCGGGCACAGTCAAGAAGGCGTAGGCCCAAGAAAGTCTAGCAGGCGTTGACCTGTCTGCAGGACCATCCGCCGCCATCGGTATCGTGGCAGTCTTCATAGCTGCCGTAGCAGGTGTTCGTCGAATTGCGATACCAAGGGTAGCCGCCAGGACAGCAAACATCTTGTTGTGCAGTCTGGATAAATTCCTTTGCCGGCCGGCTTTGGTTTTCCGGATTGCCTCCCGCCAAAAAAAGAGACATCGGGTGTGACACAACAGACCTAACCGGCATATCCATGCTTGAATTGCTCACCGCAGACGAGCTCAAAAAAATCATGCCAACAGCTAATGAAAAAAATCCCCGCGCACTCATCTTCTCCTCCTTGAGGGAAATAGAGACGGCCAAAAATAGCACAGCTGCGTCGATTGCGTAAGCGATCGCTCATATACCTCGACACGCTCGCGGGGAATTGAAGCGGGGCGGCAAGCCTGACTGCGCCTCAGCGCCAGGGCGCCGCAAGCAGCCGGCATTATGTCGGCGTGCTGATCGTCGCCGAACTGCACAGCGATCCGTCCGATGGTGAGACGCCGGTGCTGGCGCCGGCCAAATTCCGGCATGCGGTGCTGGTGCCGACCATGAACGTCCAGTCCACCGCCGAAACCATCCAGCGCGCCGTCGCGGAGGAACTGGAGGTGGTCAAGAATTTCGACAACCGGGCCGTTGTCGGGCTTTTGACCGAGGGCCATCTGATACGGCGCTACGCCGAGGAACTCGACAAGGCGCGGCGCGACCTGTCGGGCGAAGACTAGGCCTCGGCCGGCATCTTAAATGTCCCTACTCGGCGCTTGCCACGTGTACAGTGTCACTGTACAAATTGTTCAGTGGGAGAAAAAGACGGGATGAGCACCGACCAGGCTCCGGTCAAGAATGGCGTCGCCTCGACGGCGACGCATGCCCATCAGATGCTGGGCCAGCGGCTGAAGAGCCTGCGTCTCGGCCGGCGGCTTTCGCTGCGCGAACTCGCCGAGCTGACCGGGACCAGCGCCAGCTTCATCAGCCAGCTCGAGCGCGGCCTGACCGGCGCCAGCACCGCCTCGCTCAACCAGATGGCCTCGGCGCTTGGGGTGAGCGTGGCGATGCTGTTCGAGGATAGTGCCGCCGGGCAGCGCGGGGTCTTGCTGCGCAGCGAGCGGCCGAGCCTGCCGCCCAGCGACGGCTGCCGCAAGATGCTGCTCTCGCGTCCCCCTTTAAGCGACATGGAAGTCTATGTCGGCGAGTTCGAAATCGGCGGCTCGACCGGCCCAGCGCTCTACACCCATGGCGACGCGCACGAGATGCTCGTCGTGCTGCGCGGCATCGTCGAGGTTTCGCTCGGCGATGTCAGGCATGTGCTGGAAGAGGGCGACAGCATCGAATACGCGACATCGACAGCACATCGCTCAGAGAACATCGGCAGTGGTCGAGCCGAGGTGATGTGGATCATTGCGCCACCGACTTCGGTGCGCGCCGAACTCGATCAATACAGGGCCTGGAAACCGCTCGCAGCCAGGTAGGTTCAATCCATGCGGGTCAAATGGGAGAACAATAATCATGCTGAAAACAAGACATCTTGGCCTTGGCGCCGTGCTGGCGCTCGGCGTTCTGGCAACCGCAGCGTTCGCGCAGGAAAAGCCTGTCGCGGGTGAGGTCAAGGAAGGCTCGCTCAAGGGAAAGACGCTGACGCTCGTCTCCTATGGCGGCATCTACCAGGACGGCCAGGCCGCCGCGCTCAAGGAGTTCGTCGAAAAGTCCGGCGCCACGCTGCTCAATGACGGGCCGACAGAGATCGCCAAGCTGCAGGCGCAGGTCGAATCCGGCAACGTCACCTGGGACGTCGTCGACACCGCCGACCTGCCGCCTTACGTCTATTGCGGCAAGCTGTTCCAGAAGCTTGATTTCAGCAAGCTTGACGTCTCCAAGGTGCCCGAGGGCCAGGTCGGCGAATGCTCGGTGCCGGCGATGAACTACGGCGTCGTGCTGATGTACAACAAGGAGAAGTATGGGGATAACCCGCCCAAGAGCTGGGCCGATTTCTTCGACACGGCAAAATTCCCGGGCGTGCGCGCGCTGGATGGTTCCGGCGATCCGACCGGTGGCCTGCTGGAGCAGGCGTTGAAGGCGTCGGGCGGCGATCCGAAGGCGATGACGGTGGCCGACATCGACAAATCCATCGACGTGATCCGCAAGCTCGGCCCCGACACGATCTACTGGAAGACCGGCGCTGAATCGCAGCAACTCGCCGAGTCCGGCGAGGCCGACATGCTGATGATGTGGACGGGCCGTGCCATGACGGCGGTGAAGAACGGCGCCAAATATGCGCCGGCCTGGCAGGACTGGCTGGTGGTGATGGACCAGATGACCATTCCGGTCGGCGTCAAGGATACGGATGCGGCTTATGCGCTGCTCAATGCCTATCTCGGCAAGGGGCCGCAGGAGATCCTGGCGCAGCAGACCTCCTATACGCCGATCAACAATGACGCGCAGCCAAAGGTCGATGCGTCGGTCGCCGCCTTCCTGACCAACACGCCAGAGCGCCAGAAGCAGGGTTACAAGCAGAACATCAAGTTCTGGGTCGAGAACTTCCCGGTGGCGCAGGAGAAGTGGTCGGCGCTGATGGCAGGCAACTGAACAGCCGAGTGAGAGCCAGGCCGTGAGCGCGTCCGAACCCATCGCCCAACCCGCCGCCGATGTGCGGCCCGGTCGGGCATGGCGGCCGTTCGCGCTCACGGCGCCGGCGCTCATCCTGCTTGTCGCGGTGATCGGCTACCCGCTGCTCACCATCGTGCTGCGCAGCCTGTCGGAACCTGAGTGGGGGCTGCAGAACTATGCCTGGTTCTTCGGTGCGCCGGTGAACCTGACGGTGCTGCAGCGGACCTTTGTCATCTCGGCCTGGGTGACGCTGGTGTGCGTCATCGCGGCCTATCCCTATGCCTATCTGATGACCGCGGTCGGGCCGCGCGTCCGGCTGGTGCTTGTGCTTTGCGTGCTGATCCCGTTCTGGGTGAGTGGTGTGGTGCGAACGCTGTCATGGGTGATCCTGCTGCAGGATTCGGGCGTCATCAATTCGTTGCTGCGCTCGGTCGGGTTCGGCGGCGTCAAGCTGATCCGCACCCAGACCGGCGTGGTCATCGGCATGGCGCAGGTGCTGTTGCCGTTCATGATCCTGCCGCTCTATTCCGTGATGCAAGGCATCGACCTCAGGCTGATGCGTGCGGCGCAAAGCCTCGGTGCGCGGCCGTCGCGCGCGTTCTTCACCGTCTATCTGCCGCTGTCGCTGCCCGGCGTCTATGCCGGCGCGATCATCGTCTTCATCCTGTCGCTCGGCTTCTACATCACGCCTGCTTTGCTCGGCGGCCCGCGCTCGACCATGCTGTCGACGCTGGTGCAGACGCAGGTGCTGAGCCTGCTGCAATGGGGCAGGGGCGGCGCCATGGGCGTCGTTCTGCTGGTCACCACCTTCGTGCTGCTGGCGCTGGCAGCACCCGTGATGCGGTCCAGTCATCGGGAAGCGGGGCGGCGCTGATGGAGATGAAGCCGCTCACCCGCGTTCTTCTCGGGCTCGTCTGCCTGCTGGTGGCGATATGGCTGGTGGCGCCGACGCTGGTCGTGGTGCCGATGTCGTTCAACGAAAACAAATCGCTGGCGTTTCCGCCGCAAGGCTTTTCCTGGCAGTGGTACCAGAATTTCGCCACCAATCCGGACTGGTCGAACAGCTTCCTGAACTCGCTGAAAGTCGCCTCCATCGTTGCCGTCCTGGCAACGGTGCTCGGCACGCTTGCCGCCTTCGGCCTCGACCGCATGAAGGCGCGGCCGGCGAACCTTTTGCGTATGCTGATGCTGACGCCGATGGTGGTGCCGGGCGTGGTGCTGGCGATCGGCATCTATGCCGTCTATCTCGACACGCAGCTCGTCGGGACGCTGCTCGGCTTCGTGCTGGCCCACACCATCCTTGCGCTGCCCTTCGTGCTGATCGCGGTCTCGGCCAGTCTCGAAGTGTTCGACCGCCGGCTGGAGACAGCCGCCGCGAGCCTGGGCGCCGGCGCACTGACCACGTTTCGCACGGTGACGCTGCCGCTGATCGCGCCGGGCGTGCTCTCAGGCCTGCTGTTCGCTTTCGCCACCTCGTTCGACGAGATTGTCGTGTCGCTGTTCATCACGAACCCCTATCTCAAGACATTGCCGGTGCAGATTTTTGCCTCGATCACGCGCGACGCCGATCCGACGGTCGCGGCTGTCGGCACGATCCTGCTTTTCGCGACCACGATCCTGATCGGCGGCGGCATGCTCCTTCTTGGCCGCGAGCGGAAAGGACGCCAATGAATCCGAAGCCGACAAGCAAGGGCGCGGCGATCGATCTCGAAGCGATCAGCAAGGCCTATGGCGGCTTCAAGGCGCTGGACGGCGTGTCGCTGCGCATCGAGCCCGGCGAGTTCATGACGCTGCTCGGCCCCAGCGGCTCGGGCAAGACGACGACGCTCAACGTGATTGCCGGTTTCACCGATGTCACCAGCGGCAAGCTTCTGGTCGGGGAAAAAAGCGTCGTCGGCATGCCGGCGCACAAGCGCAACATCGGCGTCGTCTTCCAGCATTACGCGCTGTTCCCGCATATGAGCGTCGGCCGCAACGTCGCCTATCCGCTGACGCTGCGCGGCGTCGACCAGGCGACGCGGCAGACACGCGTGGCAAGGGCGCTCGACATGGTCAAGATGGGCGATTTCGCGCATCGCTATCCCAGCGAATTGTCGGGCGGCCAGCAGCAGCGCGTGGCGTTGGCACGCGCCATCGTCTTCGACCCGCCGCTGCTCCTGATGGACGAGCCGCTCGGCGCGCTCGACAAGAAGCTGCGCGAATGGCTTCAGCTCGAGATCAAGCGCATCCATCGCGAACTCGGCACCACCTTCGTCTATGTCACGCACGACCAGGAAGAGGCGCTCGTGCTGTCCGACCGCATCGCCGTGTTCAACCGCGGGCGCATCGAGCAGGTCGGCACCGGCCGCCAGCTCTATGACGAGCCGGCAACGCTGTTCGTCGGCCGCTTCATCGGCGATTCCACCGTGCTGCGCGGCAAGGCGCGCAGCGATGGCAACAGCACCGCGATGAGCATCGCCGGCGAGACGGTGGCGGTACCGCGTAAACTGTCGGGAGAAGTCAGCCCGGTGATGTTGCTGCGTCCCGAAAAGCTCGCCATACGGCGGCCCGGCCAAAGTGCTGGCAATGGCGCCAACCGCCTGTCGGGGACGATCGCGGAAGCCATCTATCTCGGCTCGGAATCGAAATACGAAGTTAAGCTCGCCGACGGCTCGGCCGCGATCGTGCGCTCACCGCTAACCGGCGAGAGTTTTGGCCTCGGCGACAAGGTCGAGCTCTGCTTCGACGGCAGCGACGCCAAGCTGCTCGCGGACGACGCAAGCGCCGACACCACACTCACCTGATTCCATCTGGCCTGATCCCATCTGGCCTGATCCCATCTGAAAGTCATTCCATGCAAGCCAAGCGCAACGGCGACATATCGTTCTGGTATGCGGATCTGGGGGCGGTTCCCGTTCCGCGCCCGCCCTTGCCTGGAAACATCGAGGCCGATGTCGCCATTGTCGGCGCCGGCTATACCGGCCTGTGGACCGCCTACTATCTGAAAAAGGCGAAGCCATCGCTGCGCGTCGTGATCGTCGAGCGCGAATTTGCCGGCTTCGGCGCTTCGGGGCGCAATGGCGGCTGGCTGTCGGGCGGCTTCAGCTGGTCGCGCGAAAAATATCTCAAGACATCGAGCCGCCAAGGCGTGATGGCGATGCAGGCTGCGATGGCAGGCTGCGTCGACGAAGTGATCCGGGTCGCGACCGAGGAAGGCATCGACGCCGACATTCGCCGCGTCGACAATCTGACGGTGGCCACCAACGCAGCGCAGTTGGAGCGCGTGCGCGAAGAATGCGAGACGATCCGTTCCTGGGATGTCGACCCGAACCGCGTCGAGATGCTGGACGCCGCCTCAACGCGCACGCGCATCAACATCCGTAACGTCATGGGCGGCTTCGTCGTGCATGGCCAGGCGCGGGTGCAGCCGGCCAAGCTGGTGCGTGGGCTTGCCGATGCCGCCGAGCGGCTGGGCGTGCCGATCTATGAGAAGACGACGGTGACAAGCATCGCCAAGGGCAGCGTGACGACAGACCGCGGTACGGTGCAGGCGGAGACGATCATCCGCGCGACCGAGGGTTTTACATCAGGCATCCCCGGCGAGGAGCGGACCTGGCTGGCGCTCAACAGCGCGCAGATCGTGACCGAGCCGCTGCCGCCCGACCTGTGGCGCGACATCGGTTGGGAAGGGCACGAACTGCTCGGCAATGCGGCGCATGCCTATTGCTATGCCCAGCGCACGCGTGAGGGACGCATCACGATGGGCGGACGCGGCGTGCCTTATCGCTACGGCTCGCGCACCGACGTCAACGGCCAGACGCAGCAGGCCACGATCGACCAGCTGCACACGATCCTGACGACGCTCTTGCCGCAGACCAAGGGATGCCGCATCGATCACGCCTGGTGCGGCGTGCTCGGCGTGCCGCGCGACTGGTGCACCACGGTCGGCCTCGACCCCGCGACCCGCATCGGCTGGGCCGGCGGCTATGTCGGCCTCGGCGTGTCCAGCTCCAACCTTTCGGGGCGCACGCTGGCTGACCTTGTTCTCGGGGCAAACACCGAGCTGACGAAGCTGCCTTGGGTCAACCGCAAGGTCAGGCCATGGGAACCGGAGCCCTTCCGCTGGCTGGGCGTGCATTCGATGTACCAGCTTTATCGCATTGCCGATGGCCGCGAGGCGGCAGGGCTTGCGCGCACCTCGAAGCTGGCCGCGTTGGCCGACAGCATCACCGGCCACTGAAGCCATTTGTTCTCACGCAATTCCGGGGCAGACCCGTTTCCTGGAATTGCTCTTATCCATGGAGCTAGACTTGATCGATCTTTCGACCTTCCACGATCTCGCCAAGGCCGAGATCGGCGCGTTCTCTCCTAAGCCAACCTCGATTGAAGGGGATCAGGTCGAGGCCGTGCGCTCGTTCTTTCAATCGCCGGACGGGACTGTTGATGTCGGCATCTGGGAATGCACGCCCGGCCGCTTCACCGCCGATCGTTCGGGCTCGTCGGAGATCTGCCACATCATTTCGGGGCGCGTGGAACTGAGCCGCATCGATGGCGAGGTGCGGGAACTCGGTCCGGGCGATCTCCTCGTCCTGCCGCAGGGCTGGAAGGGCGAGTGGCTGATACGCGAGACCACGCGCAAGCTCTACATGATCCAGAGCGCCGGCTGACCGGCGCTACGGCTATGGCGAGCTCAGTGATCGATTGGCCCCTTCGGCGAGACCAGCGCGGTGCCGGCGGTCGTCGGGCGCTCGATCAGGCGGCGCACGCGCGGCGGTTCGTCGCCGCTGTGCAGCGCCCGCACCCGCTCGCCGACGACGGCGTCGGCATGGGTGGCGCGCCGGTTGTGGCGGATGTATTCCAGCCAGGTCGGCGTGTGGTAGTGTTCGATCCAGACTGCGGGATTTTCTAGGTCCCGAGCCAGCGTCCAGTTGCGGGCGCCGTCGCGGCGGCGGATGCGCCCGCGCTCGGCCATGGTGGCGAGGAATTCGGGCACATCTTCGTCGCGGATAATGTACTCTATCATGATGGCGATGGGGCCGCTGCGCGGCTTCAGGTCGAGGCCGAGATGCGGCTCCTTGAAGCGGTTGAGCGGGTCGAGGTTGAGAGTCGTCTGCTGCGGCAGCGGCAGGAACAGGCCGATGGCGCCGCCAACAAGCATCGCAATGGCCGCCGCAATCAGCGCGGTTTCGGCGCCATGCGCATCGGCAACGACGCCCCAGATCCAGCTGCCCAGCGCAATGCCGCCGAAGGTCGCCGTCTGGTAGACCGACAGCACCCGGCCGACGACCCAGCGCGGCGTCGACATCTGCACCGTGACGTTGAAATGCGACAGCGCGATCACCCAGCAGGCGCCACCGATGAGCAGACCCGCCGCAGTCTGCCAGGCATTGAGGCTGATGGCGGCATTGAAGGCGCAGACGGCAAAGCCGGCGAAGGCCATGCGCACCGACGTCTCGCTGGACAGCAATTGTCTGAGACGCACGCTGATCAGCGCGCCGCCGACGGCACCGATGCCGAAGGCGCCGAGCATGATGCCGTAGGTCAAGGCATCGCCCTTGACGACGTCGCGCGCCACCAGCGGCAGCAGCGCCAAAACCGCGCCGGCGCTGAAGCCGAAGGCAGAGCCCCTGACCAGCACCTTGCCGATGTTGGGCGACATGGCGACATAGCGCAGGCCGGCGCCCATGGCGGCGCCCAGCGTCTCGCGCGGTAGCGTCGAGACCGGCAGCTCCGGCTTCCAGCGGAAGAGCACGATGATGAGACCTATATAGCTCAGCGCATTGGCGGCGAAGGCAGCAGCCGCACCAGCGGCGGCAACGATGATGCCGCCGATCGCCGGACCGACGCTGCGTGTCAGGTTGAAGCCCAGTGAATTAAAGTGCAACCGCGGCCGGCAGCTTGTTGCGCGGCACCATGTCGCCGACCGATGCCTGCCAGGACGGGTTGTTGAGCGCCGTGCCGCTGTCGATCAGGAAGGTGAAGGCAAGCAGCGTCCACGGCGTCATCCAGCCGTTCCAGGTGAACAGCGTTAGAAGTGCAGAGACGACCAGCATGAAGATTTGGGCGATCAGCATCACCTTGCGCCGGTTGAAGCTGTCGGCGATGGCGCCGGCGACGAGTGCAAACAGCATGATCGGCAGAGTGGCCGAGGCCTGGACCAGCGCAACCTGATAGGGCGACGTGGCGATGGTGGTCATCATCCAGGCGGCGCCGACGCCCTGGATCAGGCCACCGAAATTCGACACCAGGCTGGCCGACCAGACGGCGCGGAAGATGCCGTGCCGGAACGGCGCCAGCGCCGAGACGCGTTCGCTGTCCGGCTCGTCATCGATCATTGGACCTGTCCCACCTTCACGTGCTGGTTTCGTCCGCCGGGACGACAATCATGGCATCCGTTTGAAATAGAGCACGACATCCAAAAGGGCGAACGCATCTTCGAAAAAGATCATGGTCCAACAACAGGATAGCAAGGCGAAAATACGTCAGCCGGGAAGGGTCCGCTACCCAGAGCGATGTTCTCATTGGTCCACTGCGCGGGGCTGTCGGCCGCGCGCGAAGTCAGCTTCTGTCCCGGGCAGCGGCATGCAAGGCTTCGGTCAGCGTGCTTGGCGTCTCGCCGCCGGCGTGAAGGCGCAGGAAAAGCTCCATGCCGACAAGCCGCAGCCTGGACGGTTGCTCGCGCCGCGCGAGCTGGACCATGTCCTCCAAATTCGCGGCGGGCCATTTCAAGGCATCGCGCAGGAAACCGCCGCGCAGCAAAGTCTCCGTGCCGGCCGAAAATTGCGACGACATCTCGAAGCCGATCTTGCGCGCATGGACGTTCTGGCGCGGAATATGCTTTTCAGCGACCTTTCGCAAAAGCCATTTTCCTGTTTTGTCGCGGTATTTCTGCCGCCTCGGCAAATGGATGGCGAAGTCGATCAGGCGGTTTTCCAGGAACGGGACCCGCAGTTCCACGGACGCCGCCATGCTCAGCCGGTCGTGCCGGTGCAGGATGTCCTGCAGATGCGAATAGAGGTCGTAGAGGCAACTACCGAGAAAGGCGCGATCCGCGGGCGGCGTCACCGGCTCCAGCCGGTCGAAGATCTCGGTTTGCAGGAAATTCAGCTCCGGCGACAAAGCACGCAGGACCATGCTGCGATCCATTTGTGAGTGGCTTCCAGCCGAGACCTTGTAGGGGGCATGACGCTGTTGCTCGAATCTCCGGTCGAGCGAGCGCTTCGAATGGACTAGGCGCCGGGGCCACGACCAGGAACGCCACTTCTTCATGCTCAAGGCCTGCAAGGGGTAGCCGCCAAACAATTCGTCTGCGCCTTCGCCGGTGAGCAGCACCTTGACGCCATCGGCCCGGCATCGTTCGGCAAGCGCCAGCAGCGCGACATGGCTGGCGTGCCAGCCATCGCTTTCAAGATGCCAGATTACCCTTGGCCAAAGTTCGAAAAACCGGTTCCTGTCGACCGGCACCCGGCGCAAGGGCACGCCGACATGGCGGCCGGTGCGTTCGGCGTCTTCGGCCTCGCTGTGGCCGAGCAGCGGGTCGACGACATAACCATGGACTTCCGGCCTGAACCGCTTTGCCAGCGCCGTTATCAGCCCGGAATCGACACCGCTGCTGCAGGCGGTGGCAACGCTGGTATCGGCGATGCAGTGAAGCCCGACGCTGTCCTTAAGCAACGCCTCGAGCGTCGCCATGTGCTCAGCATCAGAGGATACGTCACCGGTAATGCGCGCGGTCTCCAGCACGTCCAGCACATGCCAAAAGCGGCGCTTCTCGATACCCTGGTCGGTGATCTTCCACAGGCCGGCGGGCGGCAGGCGCTCGATGCGGTCGAACAGGCTGTAGCTGGAATCGCGGCTCTGCCAGGCAAGCCGCAAGGTGATCTCGCGGCTGTCGATGTCGCGCGGAAAACCATCGCAGGCGAGGATCGCCTTGTCCTCCGAGGCGAACAGGATTCGCTCCGGCGTGTCGGCCACCGACATCGGCTTGATTCCAAGACGGTCACGCGCAAGCCACAGCGCACTGCTGCGAGCGTCGAAATAGGCGAAGGAAAACATCCCGTCGAACAGCGGCACGGCTTTTTCGGGACCCCAGTGATGCAAGGCTTCGAGAACCACTTCGGCATCGCAGATGGTTCGAAAGACGACGCCTTGCGCCTGCAGCGTTTCGCGCAGCGAGCGGTAATTGTAGACCTCGCCATTGTAGACGAGAACGCCATCGCCGGAAGAAGTCAGCATCGGCTCACGGGCGGCGGGCGAGGGATCGATGATGGTAAGTCGGCGGTGACCGAGCGCCAGCCGATTGTTGTGCCAGCTGTCATGATCGTCGGGGCCGCGATGTACCAGCGCCTGCATCATGCTGGCGACATCCGACAGGTCGTTGGCGTCGATCGGGTTTCGTTTGCGCCAGACGCCGGCTATTCCGCACATGGCCTGCCGGTGAGTTCTGCCTGAGTCATGGCCTGCAATCTAGCCGGAACACAGCCGCCTGCAAGCGCTGCCTAGAACCCGTTTTCGATGCGCTCGAAGATGACGTTGGTGAAGGCCGATATCTGGCTGCCGATGAACGGACCGGTCAGCGCCACGACCAGCATGATGGCTACGATCTTGGGTACGAAGGTCAGGGTGATTTCCTGGATTTGGGTCAGGGCCTGGATCAGCGCGATGCCGATGCCGACCACCATGGCAACCAGCACCACCGGCGCGGACGCGACGAGCACCGTCCACACCGCATACTGGACGATGTCGAGTGCGTCGGCCTCGTTCATGTGAGCGCGCCTCTATGGAACTGTCTAGCTGGCCGGCTTTATCGAAACGCCCGCGCCGACCGGCACTTCGGTGCCGTTCTGCAGCACGGCGATCACGCCGTTGCTTGCAAGCTTGACCGAGGCCACGACGCCGGTCGTCTTGCCGTCGGCCGAGGTGATCGAACGGCCGATCAGGGCATCGGCCTGCGACAGCGCCGACGACTGCATGATCTGGTCGAGCTTGGTGTTGGTCTGCACCGATTGCTCGACCTGCGAGAAGGTGGCGAGCTGGGCGACATACTGTGTCGAATCCATCGGTTTCGTCGGATCCTGGTTCTTCATCTCGGCGATCAACAGCTTCAGGAACGACTGGTAGTCGACCGCTGTCTTCGACGTCTGCTGGGTGCCCTGGTTGGCGCCCGTGGGGATCGTCGTCGTCATGTCCACATTCATCAGTATTGTGCTCCCACGGCCAGCGGGCGCTTCGCACCCAGAACATCGTCATTGCCGCCAAGTGCGCGGCGTTCGAGCGGATAAAGCGCGCGGATAGCCTTCAGCGCTTCATAGATATGGTCTTCGCCGACCATGCGGTCGATCTGCTTCAGCGCGCCACTGATCTGCTCATCCTCGAAGCTTGCCAAAAGCAAGGGCAGCGAGCGGCGGAACATGGCGCGCGCCTCGATGGCGCCGGCCGGGTTCATCAGCATCACCTGCAGGATGAAATAGAGCTGCTTGAGCGGCGTCGAGGCATCGTCGGCCTGGATGACATGGTTCTCGAGCAGGAACTGTACGTCGTTCATTAGCTCGACGGTGACCTTGCGGTCGACGCGGATGACGGCGCCGTTGATGTAGATCTTCTCGTTCGGCTTCAGCGATATCTTCAGCGTGTTGGTCATTGAATGCCGTCCCGGATGATCTGGGACACTTCGATCAGCCCTTCGAAATTGTCGGTGCGGCCCTGGCGGATGTCCTCGGCCTCGCGCAGCAGCCACAGGCCGATGGAGATGAGGTTGGCGCGCAGTTCCTTGGGCAGGACATTGTCGCTGGAACCGAGATCCTCGACGAAGGTGGTCCAGACCCGGTTGGTGAAGTGCAGCGCTTCGACCGCCTCCATCGAGGTGTGGCCGACCGCCGCCGCCGCCGCCAGCATTTCGATCGAGCGGGTCAAAAGCTGCCGCTCGCGATCTTTCGCATCGGCAACGGAGTCGGTCTGGATGTCGGCGTAGGAGAATTGGTACATCGTTTGGCTCTACCGTTGCGGTTGAGATTGTCAGGTCAGGTAGTTCAGCAGGCTCATCTGCTGCAGGCGCGCCGTCAGCGCGAAGGACGTCTCGATATGCTGCGTCAGATCCGCGACGCGGGTGGCGGCCTCGGCCGGATCGACGCCCTCCAGATCGAGGATATGGCGCTCGAACAGGTCGACCTGCGTCTTCATGCGGTCGCTCGCGTCGGAAACACGCTTCTCGGCAAGGCCGGTCTCGGCCTGCAACTGGCCGAGTCCGCCCAGCGCCTCGCCGACCATCGCCTGGGCGCGACCGACGACGGTGGTCTTCGCCGCCTGGCTGATGTTGCCGGAGAGCAGGCCGGTGACCAGGGCGGAAGCCATGGCGAGCTTGCGGATGCTGTCTTCATTGGCGCTGGCCGAGGTCTGGGTGGTTTCGCCCAGCGAAATGCGGCTGACGATCTGCTGGTCGGTGGCGTTCGACCAGTTGGCCTGCCAGCCGGCGCCCATGAACTGCGGCACGACATTGCTGGTGATGAAGCCGTCCATCTGGGCGGCGGTGATGTTGGCGGCGAGCGGATCGGTCTGCGTGAAGCCGAAATACGACGAGAAGGAAGCGTCGAACGCCGCCTTGGCCGGCGAGCCGGCGGCGGTGAAATCGTCGATCGGCTTGACGTCGGTGTTGGTGCCGGCAAACAGATATTCGCCGTTGACGCTGGCATTGAGGATAGAGGTCATCTGCTGCACGGCGGCCTTGCCGGCTTGCTGCGTGATGGTGCTCGAGGAATTGCCGGCGGCGGTCAGTGCGGTCAGCAAATTCTGCGCAGTGTCGGAAAGCTGGCCAAGCGCAGCCTGCGTCGAGGACAGCCGAGCGGTGACCAGCGAATTGGAATCGATGATGACGTTCAACCGGTCGAGGTCGCGCGAGAAGGTGACCGCCTGCGAGGTGCGCGCGCCGAGCGCCAGACCGACATCGGCGACGGTGCCGGTCGTCGATTCCTTGGTGGCTTTGACCAGTTCGGCCTGCATGCGCATCTGCTGATAGCGCGCGGCGTTGGAGAGGGCGGCTGATGAGACAGATGTGGCTTTCATGGCTTATCCTACGGCATCGAGCAGGGCTGACAGCATGTCGTCGACGGTTTTCATCATGCGCGCCGAGGCCTGATAGGTGTGTTCGAGGTCGAGCAGCAGCGACATCTCCTGGTCGACATTGACGCCGGTGTCGTTGGACAGCGCCTCGGCGGTGCGCGATGCCAGCGCTTCCTTGGCGTCTGCATTGCTCGAGGCCTGCTGGCGCTGGCCTTCGAACCAGCCAATGGCATTGGCGGCGTAGTCGGAGACGCTGGACGTCACGGTGATGCCGGCCGCAGCGTCGAAAGGCATCGGCTTGTCGAGCTTGTCGCCATAGCCGATCAAGAGCTGCGAATAGGAGGCGTTGCCGGCGGTGTTGGCGATATACGCCGCACCATTGGCGCCGCCGTCGCGCAGCAGCACCGGATTGCCGCCGACGCTCGGGTCCATTGCGGCGTTGACCTTGATCGAGCCGGCAAGCCCGTCGATCAGCGTGCCGGCGGCCGGAATGGCGGGCGCACCCGACCAGGTGAACAGGCCGGTTCGGTCGGGCTGCGAAGGTGCTGTTTCGGCAAAGGCGGTGATGAGGCCGCGCGCCACTTCGTCGAGCTGGCTCTGCATCGTCGCCGCGACGCCGTCGCGCAAGGTGATGAGCCCGGCGAGCTTGCCGTCGGCGCTGGTGTTGCCGCCAGCCCCGGCGCTGACCGGCACATTGTCGATGTAGATGGTGTTGCCTGGTGTGCCGGCCGTGTAGCCCGCCGACGGGGTGAAACTTACCGAGCGCGGAATGGTCTCGAACAGTGTCGTGCCATCCTTGGTGGTGATGACCATGTCGTTGTCGCCCCGCGTGAAGGTCGACACCGGCACATAGTCCGCGATCTTCTTCAGCAAAGCGTCGCGCTGGTCGAGCGCGTCGGATGCGTCGGTACCCGAACGGGTTGCGGAGATGACCGCCTTGTTGGCGTCCTGGAACTGACTAAGCAGCGAGTTGAGATCGTTAACCGCCGTCGATATCTCGCCATCGGCCTGGGTGCGGAAATCCTGGATCGCGTTGGTGCCGTCGTTCAGAGCGCGCACCACCTGCTGGGCCGCGTCGATGACGCTGGAGCCGAGGTTCTGGTTGGATGGCGTAGCGGCGTAAAGCTGCAGCGCGTTCTGCAGCTTGCCGATCGCGGTCGAGGCAGAGGAGGCGTTGTCGACGCCGTTGACGGCAACGGCGAGGCGGTCAATTCCGCTGTAAAGCGTGCTCTGGCCGCTCCATGCCGATTGCGCGCTAAGGTTCTGGCGAAACAGCAGGGCGTTGGTGGCGCGCTGGATCTCGACCGAGCGGGCGCCGGGCGCGCTGCTGACGACGACCGCCGTGCGGCGGGCATAGTCGGGGTTGCTGGCGTCGGCAATATTGCGGGAAAGGACGCTGGTCTGCTTCGATGTGGTCTGAAGCGACTGTTGGGCTATGGTCAATGCGGAAGTCAGCGACATGCGGGTCTTTCACGAGGCCAGTGGGGAGGGGATGACGTCTCTGCCCTGTCGGCGGCGTCGGCGTTCGGAAACCTGCAATTCCAGACCACCCCGGCCGGTTTGCCGGTGTGGCCTTGAATTCGAAATCCGCGCACCGCGCTGCTCTGGTTTGGGTTCATCCCACTAGTGCCCGTCGTTTATCTCTTCAGGTTGACAAGGACATCCATGAGGTCGGAACCGGTCTGGAACACTTTCGAGTTAGCGGTGTAGCTGCGCTGCGCCGCGATCATGTTGGTCAATTCCTCGGCGATATCGACGTTGGAATTTTCCAACGCGCCGGAGATGATGCTGCCGAGCTTGCCTTCATTGGCGAAGCCGATGCGCACGGTCCCGGAGTCGGTGGACTGTGCATAGACATTGCCCGGCAGTGCGGTGAGGTTATCGGGGCTCTGGACGTCAGCCAGCGGGATCTTGAACAGCGGCTTGGTCGAGCCGTCCTGATACTGGGCGTAGATGACGCCGTCCTCACCGATCTGGATCTTTTCGATCGTGCTGGGCGCGTTGCCGTTGACCTTGGCTTCGGAGACCGTGAAGCCGGTGCCGAGCTGGGTCAGCTTGGACAGATCGAGATCGAGCGACGCACCGCCCGGCACGGGGATGGTGATTGAGTCGACGGCGCCGGTGAGTTTGCCGGTGGTGGTGTCGAAGGTCAAGTTGGCCGTGGCCAGCGCACCGCCCGTATAGGGGAAGGATGTGCCCGGCGTCGCCTGGGACTGGTCGAACACAGAGACCGACCAGGTGCCGGTGCCGGTGTTGGTGAAATAGACGTCGAGCAGCTTCTTGTTGCCGAGATTGTCGTAGGTGACCATCGAGGACTTCGACGTGTATTCGGCGGTCGGGCTGTTGGTGGAAGGCAGCGGACCGGCGGGCGGCGTGGCGCCAGCCGGCAGATTGGCGTTGAAATTGCCTGTGGTGCTGGGCGTCGCCGTCATTTCCTGGTCGGAGATCTGGACCGGCACCAGCCCTTCGAAACCGTTGGCGGTGGCAGCCGGTGTGCCGTTGGCGTAGCTGTAGGCCATCAGCTGGTAGCCGGCGGCGTTGACCAGTCTGCCCTGAGCGTCGGGAACGAATGCGCCGGCGCGGGTGAGGAAGGGCGTTCCGCTGGGGTCCTGGACGACGAAGAAACCGTTGCCGTTCACCGCAAGGTCGGAAACCGAAGTCGTGTACTGCAGCACGCCCTGGGCGCTGATGGCCGAGCGGATGGTGGTGTTGACTCCGCCGGAATTATAGGCGCCGCCGACCTGCGGCATGATCAACGTCGAAAACTCGGCCGAGGATCGCTTGTAGCCGGTGGTGTCGGAATTGGCGATGTTGTCGGCTGTCGCCGAAAGGCGGTTGGCCTGCGCGTTCATGCCGGAAACGCCGGTCCGCATCATTCCGTAAAGGCTCATCGAACGTCTCCTCAATGCCCAACATCGTTAGGCCCATCTGTGGTCGCGAGGATATAATTTCTGTCTTGCGCGAGGCTGGCGCAGACCGCCATCAGAACACCAGCCGGTAGCCAAGGAAGCGCTTGGAATCTATCGGGTCCTGGCCGAGCTTTTCGCGCAGCTTCTTGCGCAATTTGGAGATGTGGCTCTCGACCACGTTCTCCTCGACCTCTTCGTCGAAGATGCCGTAGATGGCGTTGAAGACCTGGGTCTTGGTGACGCGGCGTCCGCGGTTGCTCGCCAGATATTCGAGGATGCGGCGCTCGCGACGCGGCAGAGGCAACGGCTGGCCATCGATCTCGGGATCGCGGCCGTCCATGAAGATGCGCATGGCGCCGATCTCGGTATAGCTGACGTCCTCATGGGCGCGGCGGCGGATGGCGGAGATGCGGGCCAGGATCTCACGGATATGGACCGGCTTGCGGATGACGTCGTCGACACCGCTCTCGAACAGCCGCAGCGTATTCTCGAGCGAGTGCTGTTCGCTGAGCGCGATAACCGGAGCGCCGGTGCGGTCGCGGATCTGGCGTGGCGAGATGGCGCCTTCGCGGCAGTCGCCGATGAGGAAGGCTCGGACCGATCGCAAATCCGTGTCGGCGGCCGATGTCACCCACTCGCCGAATTCACCGGACGCGAAGCCTGCACAGGCAACGCCCTCACGATCGAAAAGTGAATTGTAGCCTTCAGTTACGAGCTCTCGCTCGTCAACGATTACAATCATCGGCCCCGCCTCCGAATCAGATCATCTGCCCCGTGGGAAGAGCCGTAACCGGTGCCGGGAATCCTGAACAACCATCATTTCTTGTAGCTATTTTCTTGGGAGTTATTTCGAGTTTCGAAATAACCGCAATCAGGAGGTTGTATCGTTGGTTGCCGAACGGGTGACGTGGCACGTCACCCGCCGGGCGTGGATTTGCAGCCGTTCGCAAGAGATGATTCACCTAAGGGTTGCAAAAGTTGCGGGCGTTCGGGGTCCATTTGCCGAAGCCGGTGGCGACCATATTGGCGATGACGCGGCAGACATAGAATTTCTGCGCGGGATCATTGTCGGGGCCGGCGTGGTAGCGGGCGACGGCCATCGACCAGCTGACATGACGCGCATGCAGGCTGGCCAGGAAGCGTGCGGCATAGTCGACATTCTGGCGCGGGTCGAGCATGTCGTCGACGCTGCGGAAATGCGCGGCGTGATAGTGATGGTTGATCTGCATGCAGCCGAGATCGATCAGTGTCTTGCCCTCGCGCCGGGCTGCTTCGAAGGCGGCCAGGGCCTCAGTGCGGCTCCTTGGAAATACCGCTTTTCCCGCTATATTCAATGCGTTAGATTGCAAGCTACCCTTCTTGCCGGTCTCGGTCAGCCCGACCGCATAGAGGATGCCGGCGGGCACGCCATAGCGGTCGGCGGCACGCAAGATCTCGGGCTCGCAAGGGTTGGTGGCGGCGTTGGCAGGCCCGGCGATGAGGCTAGATAAACATATCCTCGCCATCGCGCTCGCGAGCAGGCGCGCCAGTGCGGCCGAATTCCTGGGCATCGTCATTGCGGTTTCTTCCCGACTGCTGGCCGCCCGAACCCGTATTGTTGCCGCTCGAGTTTCCGGGCTGAAAAGCGGACTGGTCGCGGCCTTGCGGCATTGGCTGCGAGTTCGCTGCATCGCTGCGAACCCCTGCGTGGACTGCTATCGAAGGTTGCAGGATGGTGACCTTGTCGACATCGAAGCCGAGCCCGCGCAACGACTTCACGATGGCGTCGCTATCGGTGGCGAGACGGCGGTAAGCCTCATGGGTTTCGGGCTTCAATTCTATCGAAAGTTGTTCTCCGGAAAGCCTGAGACTGGCGGTGACCATGCCGAGCTCTGCCGGGTGAAGCTCGATCTTCAATATATGTGTCGGAACGGCAACAGAACCGGCCGTCTGGGCGCTCGTCGACGGCGTCGAAACCGCTTGCCGCAGTCCGTTGTCCGAAGCCAGCACGTCGATAAGCGCCGAAGTCGTCTGGTTCATCGGGTTTTGCGCCGGGGCCGGGAAGCTCTGTTCGGCGACAATGTCGACGCGCGCAGCGAATGGCGGCTGTTTTCCCTGTGTGGCCGATGCCGCGGAATGGGCTCCATCGACGGACTTCGCCGACGGCGCGGACCGTTTTGCCTCGGGTGCCGAAACGTCGCTTGCCGTCTGGTCCGCCGGTAGAGGAGGCGTCGGACCATCCTGGTGCGGCAGTTTGCCGGACTGGAGCCCGATCGCGGGCAGCTTTTGCCCCTGATCCTGTGCGGAAACGCTGGTACCGGGCTTGGCCCGTTCCGATCGCGTCGTCGTGTCGAGTCTGTTGTCAATGCCGGACGCTGCGCGGTGTCTCTTCAGAGGCGACGTCTGTGCAGAAATGGCCTCGCCAGCGGGCGCCGGTTGCCCAGTCTGTCCATTCGTCGCGATGCCGTTCCCGCTTGTCCGGACCGTTGAGAAATGCCTGATATCGTGCAGCGCCAGCACCAGTGGCAAATGATCCTGCAGCGATCCTGCATCCGCGTCTCGTCCGGCCACCTCAGCGTCCTTGGATGGTTTGTCCGGGCCACTATCGGCATGTTCTTTTGCGGCCTTGCCGGCAGCGGATTTCGTCCCCGTTTTGCCAGACTGGGTGTGTGGGATTTCGCTTTTGCCGGGACCGGCAGGGCTGCGTTTGGCCCAACGCAGCTCGTGCGACGCGGCCTCAATTGCTCCCTGGCCTATCGGTGTCGGCGCATCGTCGTCGCCGCGCACCATGTCGCCGAAGCTTTTGTCGCCACCTTTGGCGTTTGAGGCCGACTGCTTCGATCCGGCGTGCGCGGGAGCCGGCAGGGCCTGGCCAACATTGGTGGTCATTTCGGGGCTGCTCCAAGCATCTGGTCGATCAAATCGAGCTGGCGACGCGTCCTCGCCATGGCGGCGTCGGTGGGATCGGTAGGCTCTACTGCGGCGGGGGCCGGCACCGATGCCGGCACGACCGGAGCCGCATCGCTGGCCGAGGCGACTGCAGGCGTTTCCGCCGCCTTTGCCTCTGGCGTGCTCGGTGCCTGCGCGGCCGGCTCACTTGCCGCCTTCGGTTGGTCGGTTGCGGGCTGTTCACTCGACGTTGTGGCGGCTGGCTGTTCCGGCATCGCGCCTTCGACCGGCGGCAGCTCTGGCTCGTCGGGTCTTTCCACTGCCGCGGTCTTGACCGGCTCCTGCCTGGCCGCGGCAGGTGCGGGCTTTTCGGCAGGCAGCGGCGCCGGCGGGGCGATGACTTCACCCGCCACGGCCTGCGCGGCATCGAGCAGGTCGCGGTCGCTTTGCGAAAGCTGGTTGCGATCGATCTTGTCCAGCTTGGCGCGGACCTCGCCGATGGTGCCGGACGTTACCGTGGACAGACTGGAATAGAGCTGGGCGCGCGGATCGTCCTGATTGTGGATGCCGTCGCGGCCCCGTTCAGCCCTGGCCGAGGCAAAGGCGGAGAGATCGGCAAAACCGTCGATCGCGGCGCGGCGGGCGATGCGCAGATAGATCACCTTCTCGCGCTCGGGATCCATCATTGCGGTGATGTCGGCGAGCTTGTCCTGGCTGATTGCCATGTGCAGCGTGATGACGCCGGAGACGAATGCGTCGGCGAACTGGCTGGCATAGGGCGAATAGAGGTAGTCTTCGACATATTGGGTTGAGGCAAGCGCGAAACGCGCACCGTCGCCTTGCGCGGCGGCGATGCCGACCGAGCGGCGCAGCGCTGCTTCCTCGACCAGCGTGCCGGGGCTGAGCAGGCGAGCATCGTCGAGCAGCGCAAGCGCGCTGACCGGTTGCTCGGTGGCGAGAAGCGAGCCCTTGACCAGCGCCAGAAAGGCACCGACATCGGGGGGCAGGGTCATCGGATCGATCGGCTTCAGCGCCTCGATCGCAGCCGCCTGCCGGCCGTTCAGATAATCGACAATGCCCTTGGCGATGGTCAGGCTTTGCGGGTCGGTCTTGGCGCGCGACACCGCCGCCTCGACGGTGACGGGGTTGCCGCCACTCATGCCATAGACCAGCAAGGCGCGAAAATTCTTCGGGTCGCTGAAATCATCTGCGTCCGCCGCGCGCAGCCTTGTGTCGGCCATTTCGAGCAGCTTGGCCTGCATCGGCAGCGCGGCGTGATCGCCGGCGGCGATGCGGTCCTGCACAAGCTGCAGCGAGCGCACCAGTTGATAGGGCTGCAAGCCGTCCTCGGCGAAGGCCGATGGCGGATGGACAGCGCTCAGCAGCAGCAGCCCGACGGCGCGGCCGATGATCGCGGCGCGCCTCATCCGTCGGTCGCCATCAGGATTTCGATGCGGCGGTTCGCGGCCGCCATCGGGTCGGCTGCAATTTTCGGCTCGCGATCGGCGAAGCCGGCGACCTCGGTGATGCGGCGCTCGTCGACGCCGCCGCGCACCAGCATGTAATAGGCGGAATGGGCGCGCGCCGTGGACAGCCGCCAATTGTCGTAAGTGTCGCTGCGGAACGGCCGCGCGTCGGTGTGGCCGTTGATGCTGATCGTGCCTTTCTGCTCGTTGACGATGCGGCCGATCTTTTCCATCGCCAGCACCAGTTCACGCCTAGGCACAGCCGATCCGATCTCGAACATGCCGAAATCGAACTGGTCCGTGATCGAAATGACGACACCCTTGTCGGTGGCTTCGACGGAGACGCCATCATGCAATTTGTCGCCTGGCTTGAAGGCCTCGGCCAGTTCCTGCTTGACCTGCGCCGCGGCTCTAACAGTGGCGGCCGTCGGCGCTTTTTCTGCGGCTTCGGGTTTGGGTGCGGGTTGTGCTTCGGCGGCTTCGGCCTTGGCCTCTGCTTTGGCTTCAGCCTTGGTCAGCGGCTTATCGGAAACGGATTTCGCCAGCGGCTCGAGCGGCGCCGCGGCCACTGGCGGCGCGGCCGGCACGGCCTTCACCTCCGCCACTTGCGTCTGTGCCGCCTTGTCACCCGGCTTCAGGGGATCGCCTTCGATCTTGGTGCGTTCGGCGGTGGCTTCGGCGCCTGGTGCAGCCACCTGCTGCGACCAGAAATCCGGCGCGAACGGGTCGCGGTAGGATTGGCCGCCGGATGCGCCGGTAGCCGGGCCGGACGCCTGCGCGCCGCCATCGCCCTTCTCGCTGACATTTTGCATGACGCCGGTGTCGGTGGCGATTTCCGACAGCACAGCATAGGGATCGGCAAACAGATGCTCGTCGGAAAGATCGGTCTTCGGCGCCGATTCCTTCGATTGCTTCTTGTCCGAGGTGCCGGCGCCGCCGATGCCGTCCTGTCCGGCCTTGCTGGTCTTGTCCCGCGGGTCGTCGGCCGTCAGCCCGACCTTGCTCGGGCCATCGCCGAGGTCTTCGAGGCCCTTGCGGCTGGCGTTGCGATCGACCAGCTTGACCGGATTGAAGTAGCTGGCAACGGCCGCCTTGGTCTGCTCGTTGGCGGCGTTGATCAGCCACATGACGAGGAAGAAGCACATCATGGCGGTCATGAAATCGGCAAAGGCAATCTTCCAGACGCCGCCATGGTGGGCGTCGTCGTGGTCGTCGTGATTGCGCCGCACGATGATGATCTCGTGCCTGGCGTCTGCGGCCTCGACAACGCTCATGACGTCCACTCGTTCATAATAGGGCCCCGCTCATGATAGGGCCTCCGACAAGGCGGCCGACCATTCGGCAATGCGGGTTTCGAACACCGCCTCGTCAATGGCGACGGTAAGGTCGAAGCCGGGCGCCTCGATGAAATCGAGATTGGCCGCGCGTGGGCCGAGCGAAGCCTTCAGTGCCTCGAACAATGACAGCGGTCCGCGCACGGCGATGCGCACCGCCTCGCTGTCGCCGACGGCTTCGCGGATCGTGTCGGCAAGGGCTTCCAGCGAACGCTTCTGCAGATCGTCGCTGACAAGGCCGCCAATGATGCGCGCAACGGTGGCGCCGACGAGGTCGCTGACCTTGGCCTCCATGATCTCGATACGGGCAGTGACGACCGCGCCGAGATCGCCGCCGAAACTTTCCAGAAAGGCCTTTGCTTCATCGGCATTGGCCTGTCTCTGCGCCTCGAGCGCTGCCTGGTGGGCGATGGCAAGGCGGGCTTCAAGGGCGGCTTCGGCATCGATGACCGCTTCGGCGATCAGCGCGCCGATGTCGGCCTGCGGCGCCGACGTCTCCGGCCTTGGCTCGGCCATGGCCGCGAGCGAGGGCTGGCCGGCACGCTGGCTGCGTGCGCCGAAATCCGGCAAAAGGTCGAAAAGCGCTGCCGAGGCCATGGTCTATACCGCTGCTTCCTGGGCCGCCCATTTGCGCAGGATCTGCGCGGTGCGCTCCTCATTGATGTCGACCATGCGGGCAAGCCGCTCCTGTGGCGCCGGCCTGATCTTCTGGCGAAGATCATCGAGTGGAGTCGGGCCGGGGCGGCTGCCGGGCAAGGCAGCCGGCGCCGGTTCGGCGCCGGCGGCTTCGGGTGTCGGCAGCGAACGCTGGACGTCGTCGAAGCTCGGACCGGCAAGTGCCGGCGTCGGCCGCGCGCTCAGCGCGGTGGCCATTGGCCTCAGGCCGAAGAAGGCGACCAGGAACACCACGACGATGAACGCGCCGGCGTTGATCATCGTACCGGCATGGGTTCCGATCGACGCCATTATGCCCGGCTGTTCGACCGGCTCGCCGTCCAGCCCGTCGATGAACTCGACCGCCGAGACATCGATGATGTCGCCGCGCTTGTCGTCGAAGCCGGTGGCTGAGGCGACCATTTTCTGGATGTCGGCGACGCGCTTGGCGATCTGTTCGGGTGTGGCGTCCTTGCCGAGGATGGTCATCAGCCGCTGCTGGTTGACGACGACGGCGATCGACATCTTGGTGACGGAATAGCCGTTGGAGACTGTGGCGATCTTCTTGGAGTTGATCTCGTAATTGGTGATCTCCTCCTTGCGATCATTCTCCGATGACGTCTGCGGACCATCGGTGCTGGTCGCCTGGGTCTCGGGCAGGTTCTGCTCGACGGTGGCCGGGGTCGAGGCCTGCCTCTGATTGCTGTTTTCGTTGGCGCGCACGGACTGCACGGAACGCTCCACGCGCGACTCCGGATCGAAGATTGTCTCTTCGGTCTGGCGGGTGTCGGTATTGACGTCGGCTTTGACGCTGGCGCGGAAATTGTCGGGGCCGAGATAAGGCGTCAGCGCGCGGCGGATGTTGTCGCCGATCTGCGCCTCGACGGTCTGCTCGACGCCGAGCGTGCGGGCAGCACTTGTGTTGGAGGGATCGTCGCCGGCGGCGAGAAGGTTGCCGTTGGAATCGAGCACGGTAACCTTGTCGGCCGACAGGCCCGGCACGGCGGCGGCGACGAGATGGCGGATCGACATGGCGCTCTTTTCGGCGTCGATGCCGGAATAGCGGATGACCACCGAGGCGGAGGGTTGCTGTTCGTCGCGGCGGAAATTGGCGCGCTCGGACATGACGATGTGAACGCGGGCGGCCTTGATGCCGGATATTGACTGGATGGTGCGGGCGATCTCGCCTTCCAGGGCGCGCACGCGGGTGATCTGCTGCATGAAGGAGGTCAGGCCAAGAGAACCGACATTGTCGAACAGTTCGTAGCCGGCATTGGCGCTGGTCGGCAGGCCCTTTTCGGCGAGCAGCATGCGCGCCTGCGCGGTGGTGCCGGCCGGCACCAGCACGGAGGTGCCGTCGGAGCCGACGTCGAAGCCGATGCCGGCTTCGCCGAGCACCAGGCCGATCTGGTTCACGTCGGAGCGATCGAGCCCGACATAGAGCGTCTCATAGGCCGGGCGGTTGAGATAGACTGAGCCGATGCCGATGACGGCCATCACCAATGCGGCAATGCCGGCCAGCATGGCAAGGCGCCTGACGCCAAATGCCCTGAGATTCGAGATGATGCTCTGGATCTGTTGCGGCACGATTCAAGCGCTCCCAGCATGATATTCCGTGGGAACACTAGACCGCGAAGCTTGTGCGAAGATGATAGAGCATGTCGCCCGGAAGTGTGCAGCGGTTCCGGGTCAACTACAGGCGTAAAAACACAGCCACAAAGCGAATGGGCCGCGCTGTCGGCGGGGCCCTTCAATTCAAGAAGGAGAAAGCCGGGTCAGGCTTACTGCTTGAACAGCGCCAGGATCGACTGCGAGTTGCCGTTGGCGATCGACAGCGACTGGATGCCGAGCTGCTGCTGGACCTGTAGGGCCTGCAGCCGCGTCGATTCCTTGTTCATGTCGGCGTCGACCAGCGCGCCGACGCCCTTGTCGATCGAGTCCGACAGGTTCGACAGGAAGCTCTTCTGGGTATCGATGCGCGACTTGGCGGCGCCGAGATAGGCAGCGCCCGTGGACAGCTTGGCAAGCGCCGTTTCAACGGCGCCAAGTGCGGTGTCGATGGCTGCCGGAAGGACCTGGGTTGTGCTGGGATCGAAGAAGGTCGTCGCCAGCAGAGCGCCGACGATGCCGCCGGTGCCGGGAAGATCGAGGACCTGCGTGTCGGCCGCCTTGACGTCGATGGTGTCGATGGCGACGGTCGTGCCGGTGCGGTTATAGGACGCGACGATCTTCAGGTCGGAGGTCGCGGCAGCGTCGTTCTGCAGCAGGTTCGAGCCGGCATAGGAGGCGTTGGTGACCGACGACTTGATCTGGTCCTGGATAGCCTTGATCTCAGTGGCGATCTTCTGCTGGTCGTCCTTGCTGGCGCTGCGTGCAGTGACCAGCTTGGCCTTGATCAGGTCGACCTGGTCCTTGATGTCGGTGATGGCGGTGTAGGCGGTGTCGACCTTGCCGGCGCCGAGGCCAAGCGCGTCCTGAACGGCCGAAAGCGCCTTGTTGTCGGACTTCATCGTGGTGGCGATCGACCAGTAGGCGGCGTTGTCGCTGGCGGTGGCGACGCGGTAGCCGGTCGAAATGCGTGACTGGGTGGTTTCAAGCTGCTTGTTGGTGTTGTTCAGGCTCTGCAGCGCGGTCAGAGCCGAAGCGTTCGTCATGATGCTAGCCAAGATATTTACCCCTTTTCAAACACTGGCGTGTCCCGAACACGCCGGATCAACTTCATCAAGGGGGTAGGCATAAGCCCATCGACCGTATGGTCTGCCCGCCATGGAATGGTTAACCATGACTACCGGGATATGGTTAACGGCCTGTTAAACCAAGCCATTCAGGGCGCTGGCCAAGAGCAAAAATCGGCAGCCATTTAGCAAGACAATCAACAGCCGCAAAAAGAAATCGGGCCGCGCTGTTGGCGCGGCCCGACGGATGGTGTCAGTCGTAATGTCGAGAGATCAGCCGCGGAAGAGCGACAGGATCGACTGCGAGTTGCCGTTGGCGATCGACAGCGCCTGGATGCCGAGCTGCTGCTGGACCTGTAGGGCCTGCAGACGGGTCGATTCCTTATTCATGTCGGCGTCGACCAGAGCGCCGACGCCCTTGTCGATCGAGTCCGACAGGTTCGACAGGAAGCTCTTCTGGGTGTCAATGCGCGACTTGGCGGCGCCGAGCGAGGCAGCGCCGGTGGACAGCTTGGCAAGCGCGGTTTCAACAGTGCCGAGCGCGGTGTCGATGGCGGCGGGGGTAACCGCCGTGGTGCTCGGGTCGAAGAAGGCAGCGGCGAGCAGGCCGCCGACGATGCCGCCCGTGCCGGCGACATCGAGAACCTGCGTATCGGCAGCCTTGACGTCGATGGTGTCGATGGTGACAGTCGCGCCGGTACGGTTGTAAGCCGCAACGATCTTCAGGTCGGACGCAGCGGCAGCGTCGTTCTGCAGCAGGTTCGAGCCGGCGAAGTTGGCGTTGGCGACCGAGGACTTGATCTGCGCCTGGATGGCGTTGATTTCGGTCGCGATCTTCTGCTGGTCTTCCTTCGAGGCGCTACGGGCAGTGACCAGCTTGGTCTTGATCAGGTCGACCTGGTCCTTGACGTCGTTGATGGCGGTGTAGGCGGTGTCAACCTTGCCGGCGCCGAGGCCGAGGGCGTCCTGCACGGCCGAGTTGGCCTTGTTGTCGGACTTCATCGAGGTCGCGATCGACCAGTAAGCGGCGTTGTCGGAAGCGGTGGCAACGCGGTAGCCGGTCGAGATGCGGGCCTGCGTCTGCTCGAGGGATTTGTTGGTGTTGTTCAGGCTCTGCAGCGCGGTCAGCGCCGAGGCGTTCGTCATGATACTGGACATGGCTACTCGTACCTTGATTTTTACAGGGTGTTTTTGACATACCGGCTTTTCCGGTATGACGGAGCGGCATCATGCCAATGATCGTGAGACCCGATCACCCGCCATCTGCGAGCAATATGCGGGCAAGTCCCTACCAAAGGACTAAACGGGACGGTTAACCGGAAATATATTGCATAAAATTTTAGCAAGGCGCCAAGGGCGCGCGGACGGTCAGGTGAAGGAGCGCACCAGGCTGCCGACAAGCAGGTTCCAGCCGTCGATGAGGACGAAGAACAGGATCTTGAAGGGCAGCGAAACGACGGTCGGCGGCAGCATCATCATGCCCATGGCCATGGTGATGGTGGCGACGATCAGGTCGATGACGAGGAACGGCAGCACGATCAGGAAGCCGATCTCGAAGCCGCGGCGGATTTCGGAGATCATGAAGGCCGGCACCAGGATGCGCAGGTCGACGGTGTCCCTGGCAACGACCTGGCCGCGTTCGCGGGCGAGATCGGCGAACAGGTCGAAGTCCTTGTCGCGGACATTGTGCAGCATGAAGGTGCGGAACGGGTCCGAAATCTTTTCGAACGCCTCGGTCTGGCTGATCTGGTTGTCCATCAGCGGCTTGACGCCGGTGTTCCAGGCCTGGTCGAAGGTCGGCGCCATGACGTAGAAGGTCATGAACAGCGACAGCGAGATCAGGATCAGATTGGCCGGCGTCGACTGCAGGCCGATGCCGGCGCGCAGGATCGAGAAGGCGATGACGAAGCGGGTGAAGCTCGTCACCATGATCAACAGGCCCGGCGCCACCGACAGCACGGTGAGCAGACCGAACATCTGGATGATATAGCCGACGGTGGCGCCGTCGGCCTTGCCGATGCCGCCGAGATCGAGCTGCTGGGCGGCGGCGACAGAGGTGGCGGCGACGACGATCGCGGCGGCGAGGACGAGTTTTCTCATTCGAGCAGCAATGTCCTGATCAGAACCTGTTTGGCATGGCCACCGCTGCGGATTGCGGCGCGCTCCTCGAGGTCGGCTTTCAAATGCTGGTAGCCGCTGGCGCCTTCGATCTGATGCATCTTCAGGGTGCGGACCATGGCAAGCAGGTCCTGGTGAATGCTTTCGGTAAGTTCCGGCGGCTGCGGCGCATCGTAGACCACCGACGCTTCCAGCCTTATCCAGGTGTCAGCAGGCGAAGCCAGATTGGTGGTGATCGGCGCCAGCTGGACAAGCGTCGGCCCGGTGCCGGGAGCATGTTCGGCCGCCTTGCTCGGTTGCTCGGCATTGGACTGGTTCTCCGGTGCGGCGGGCACAGGCACCGGTCCCCCGACGCCCTTCAGATAGCCGCCGGACATCCAGCCCATGCCGATCGCGGCGCCCGTCACCGCCAGCAGCATCGCAAGCTGGATGACAAGCGACGGGCCCTTTTTTTGCTGAACCTGTTCGACATTTGCCACGGCGCCGTTCTCCAGTCCTAAAAGGGGAGGACTTGGTCGAGGATCTGCTGACCGTAAGCGGGCTGCTGGATTTCGCTGACGCGGCCGCGGCCGCCATAGGAGATGCGCGCCTCGGCGATGCGTTCATAAGAGATGGTGTTTTCAGCGCCGATATCGGATGGACGCACCATGCCGGCGATGGTCAGCACCCTGAGCTCGTAATTGACGCGCACCTCCTGTGAGCCCCGGATCATCAGATTGCCGTTGGGCAGGACTTCGGTGACGACGGCGGCGACGTTGAGCTCGAGGTTCTCCGAGCGCTTGATTTCGCCGTCCGCATTGGTTTCGGTGGTGGAGCTCAGCCCCGCGTCGCCCTTGCCGCTGGTGGTGGCACCTTCCCATCCGAGGTTGACGTCATAGCCGAGCTTGCGCCCGGCGGTGCGGCTGCGGTCGTTCTGGTTCTTGAAGTTGGCCTTGTCGTTGAGCTTGATCCTGACGGTGAGGATGTCGCCGTCGCGCAGCGCGCGTGGGTCGGTGAACAACCGGCTCTGGCGATCATCCCACAGCGAGAATTTCTTCACTGGCGCGGGTGGCGTTTCGGGATAGGAGTAGGGCGCATTGACGCTGCCGGTAATGCCGGTGCCAACCGGCGACAGCGCCGGCTCCCTGCCGATCTCCCTGGGGTCGGAGGCGCAGCCGGCAAGTGAAGCGGTGGCGACCAGGGCGAGTATATGCGACTTCATGACGGGTCTACCCTTCGCGCCGCGCTGGCCATAATGCCGGTGAGCGTGGCTGCCGCCTTCTGGTCCATTTCGTTGAGAATGACGCCGGCCTTGCGCGAATCGAGTTTCATCAGGATGGCGGCGGCGAGATCGGTGTTGACCATGGCCAGGCGCTCGGCCGCGGCATCCGGTTTCATGCCGGCATAGATCTTGACGACGCCATCCTCGGCGCGGGCCAGGAAAACTTCACGCCGCTTCAGCCATTGCTCGTATTCGGCGCGCTTGTCGTCCAGCGCCTTCATGCGGAGGTCGATGCCGGCCTGCAGCTGCTTCAGCTCTTCGGCCTGCAGCGCGTAACGGCGGTCGCGGGCGGCGTCGGCGATGTTGGAGCAGAAGCGCTGGATCTCGCTTTCATCGGGCACCTTCTCGCGGACCAGCTGCTGCACTGCCGCCGGCTGTTGCCCGCCAGGCAGAACCTGCCGCACCGCTTCTTCCGCGCGGACAGTGCGGCCGGCAAGGACGGTGGCGGCGATGACGCAAGCTGCCAAGGCTGCGCTGCGGCGGTGCTGCTTTTGGGAAAAGAAATCGATCATCGGCATGGCCTATTGGAGAACCAGATCGGCCTGCAAAGCGCCGGCCGACTTGATGCCTTGCAAAATGGCAATGATGCCGTCCGGCTTGACGCCGAGACGGTTGAGGCCCGACACCAGCGTTTCGAGGTTCGGTCCGTCGAGCACATTGACGCGGGCGTCAGGCCGCGTGGCATCGATGGTGGTGAAGGGTTCCTCCGCTGTCACGCCCTTGGAGAACGGTTCCGGCTGGACGATCTTCGGCTGTTCGGTGATCCGCACGGTGAGCGTGCCGTGGCTGATCGCCACCCGCGAGATCTTGACCTCGTTGCCGATGACGATGGTGCCGGTGCGTTCGTCGATGACGACGCGTGCCGGCGTGTCGGTCTCGACCACCAAATTCTCGATCTCGGCGTAGAAGCGCGCCGCCGAAACATTCTTCGGCCGCCTGATCTGCACGGTGCGTGCATCGCGCTCCGCCGCCACACGCATGCCGAAGCGTTGCGAGGTGTAGCCGTTGATGGCGTCGGCGATGCGGACGGCAGTGGAGAAATCGGGGTTGCGCAACTGCAAGGTGAGCAGCGCCTGGTCCTCGAATTCGGCTCGCACAGTGCGCTCGACGATGGCGCCGTTGGGCACGCGGCCGGCCGTCGGCACGCCCTGCGTCAGCTTTTCGGCATCGCCTTGGGCAGTGAAGCCGGAAACGATGACCGAGCCTTGCCCGACAGCATAGATCTCGCCATCGGCCGCCTTCAGTGGCGTCATTATCAGCGTGCCGCCGGCAAGCGATGTGGCGTCGCCCATGGAGGAGACGTCGATGTCGATGCGGGCGCCCGACTGCACGTAAGGCGGCATGTTGGCGGTGACGATGACGGCGGCGACGTTCTTGGCCCGCGCGCTGCCACCTTCGGTGGCGATGCCGAGATTTTCGAGCATGGCGCGGATCGACTGTTCGGTGAAGGGCGAATTGCGCAGGCTGTCGCCCGATCCGGCGAGGCCGATGACGAGGCCGTAGCCGACGAGCTGGTTGTCGCGCGAAGCCTGCAGCTGCGCAATGTCCTTGATGCGCGATGCGACCTGGCCGGGTGGCAGAGAGCTTGGGCCGTTGGAGACCCTGAACATGCGGTTGGTGGTGGCCGGATCGTATTCGGGATCGACAAAGGCGCCGCCATTCTGGCCGGCAAGATCGCGCTTTTGCTTCGGCGTAAGACCGTCGGCCAGCGCCGGCTGCAGGCCGACAACGGCCGCGAGCAGAAGGGCAGCTCCGCGTCTCATGACGCGCTGACCCGGATGGTGCCGTCAGCCATCACCGTGCCGGAAAAGATCTTGCCGCTGTCTGTGTTGCGGACCTTTATCAAATCGCCGGCGGCACCCGGCTGCAGCGACACCGCCGTGGCCGAAATGGTGAGGTCGCCGGCGATGAAATAGACCTGCACGTCGGCGCCCTGTTCGACCAGCCAGGCGTCGCGGATGGCGGCGACCGGGATATAGCGGCCGGGCAGCAGCGTGCGCTTGGCGACCTTGCCCTGGAGTTCCATGGCCCGCGTGGCGACCGCATCCGGCCTGTGCTTGCCGGGGAGCAGCGTCACCGGTTTCAGCACGCCGGTGTCGATCATCTCGCCGGGATAAATGACCCGGTTGGGGATCAGAACGATCTCGCCGGTTGCCTTACTGCTCGCGACCTGAGTGGTGGTCTGCTGGTCTGCGCTCTCCTGGGCAAACGCCGGCACACCGCCGGCCACCAGCGCCAGGATCAGCGCGGTGCGGCAAAGCGGGGAGCGGAAGGCCGGAGAGACCATCAAATCTTACCTGATGTTCTTGGACACGACGGAGGCCATGTCGTCGGCGGCCTGGATGACCTTGGAGTTCATCTCATAGGCGCGCTGCGCCGAGATCAGCTCGGTGATTTCCTTGACCGGATCGACGTTGGAGGCCTCGAGATAACCCTGCTCGACCGAGGCGAAGCCGGGATCGCCGGGCACGCCGACATTGGCCGGGCCGGAGGCCGGCGTCTCCTGGAACAGATTGTCGCCGAGCGGCGCGAGGCCTGCTTCATTGGCGAAGTTGGCGAGCTGCAGCTGGCCCAGCAGCTGGAGGTCGGTCTGGCCGTCGATGCGGGCAAAGACCTGGCCGGTCTTGTTGACGACAACTTCGATGGCATCGGTCGGCACGGTGATGGCCGGGATGACATTGGCGCCGTCGACGGTCACCAGCTGGCCGGTGGCGTTGGTGTTGAAGGCGCCGGCGCGGCTGTAGAGCGTGCCGCCGTCGCCGCCCTCGATCTGGAACCAGCCGCGGCCCGTCAGCGCCATGTCGAAACTGTTGCCGGTCGAGGTCAGTTCGCCCTGCGTATGGACGTTGCGCACCGCCGTCGTCTTGACGCCGAGGCCGATCGACACGCCTTCCGGCACAAGCGATGAATTGGAGCGGTTGGGCACGCCCTGCGTGCGGTCGACCTGGTAGAGCAGGTCGGAGAATTCGGCGCGCGCGCGCTTGTAGCCGGTGGTGTTGATGTTGGCGATGTTGTTGGCGATCACTTCCAGATTGGTCTGCTGGGCATTCATGCCGGTCGCTGCGATGGCGAGTGCTTTCACGGCAAGTCTCCTCAGATGCCCATACGGGTGATTTCGAGATAGGCGGAGACGACCTTGTCGCGAATGGCGATCGTGGTCTGCAGGGCCTGCTGGGCGCTCATGACGGCGTCGACGACCTGGCGGGTATCGGCGTCGCCCTTGAGCGCCTGGATCGAGACCTGCTCGGCGTTCTGCAAGGTGTTGACGGTCTTTGAAGCAGCCTGGCTCAGCGCTTCGGCGAAGGTGGTGCCGATTTCGCTGCCGGCCATCGGCGCCTTGGTGCCCTGGAACAGGTCGGTCGTGGTATCGGCGCCGCCGATCTCCGGCTTGAGGGGAAGCGATCCGATACCGCCAATGCCGCTGATCATTACTGGTTCCTCATCAGCTCGATGGTCATGGAGATCAGATCACGCGCCTGCTTGATGACCTGAAGGTTGGCTTCGTAGGAGCGGTTGGCTTCGCTCATGTCGGCCATCTCGACCAGCACGTTGACATTGGGCATCTTGACGTAGCCCTTGTCGTCGGCGGCCTCGTTGCCGGGCTGGAATTCGACGGGAAAGTCGCTGGGGTCGCGGTCGATGGAGTTGACCTCAACTGTCGTGCCACCCGAGGCACGATCGAGTTCCGAGACGAAACTGATGGTCTTGCGGCGATAGGGGTCAGCGCCCGGGGTGTTGCCGGTCGACTGCGCGTTGGCGAGATTTTCCGAGACGACGCGCAAGCGGTCCGACTGGGCGCTGAGGCCGGACGCGGCGATCTTGAGGGCTGAGGTCAAGGAGTCCATGGTCAGCTCTTCACCGCCATCATCATCATCGAATGGAAGGCCTTGACGATCGCGGTGTTGAGTTCAAACGAGCGGCGGACCTCGCCGGCCTTCATCAGTTCGTTCTCGACCACGACCGTGTTCTTCGAGGGCATGATGGCGCCGGTCGTCTCTTCTGGCTTGACCGTGAAGCCGGCATTAGTGGCGGCAGTGCCGAGGTGGCCTGCCTGGGTGGCGGTCAGCGACACTGCCGTGCGGTCGAGCACCTTCTCAAACGGCTCGACATCGCCGGCGGTGTAGCCGGGCGTGTTGACGTTGGCGATGTTGCCGGCAATGGCCGACTGGCGCACCGACAGCCATTGCGACTGCTTGGCGGCGAGATCGAAAAGATTGACGGGCTCCATGGGGATCTCCGGGCTGGTACGTACAAGACTAGGCTGCCAGTCTTGCGCGGACCTTGCGCGGCTCGGGGGTAAATCCGGTGTGCCGCTATTTGGAGAGTTCGATCACCTGGTCGGTGCTGGTGACCATGACCCACTTGCCGCCCCGTTGCTCGATCGACGAGACGACGCTGGTATCGGGCAGCTTCGAGCCGCGCTGGACGATCCACAGGCCGGCATCGTCCTCGATCATGGCGCGGCCATTGGCGACATGAACCATGCGAAATTTGGCGTCCGCCGGGAAGGGCTGCTCGTCGACGCCGGGAGGCTGGGTCTTGTCCTCGGGGTCCTGCAGCGTGCCGGTGGCGAACAGGTCGACATCGGGAACATCGTTTGCCGTCAGCGGCTGACCGCTGTTCTCCATCTGCGAGCCGCCGCTGACCCGCCCTGCATTGGTGCCGCTGCCGCCGAACTTGATCGCCTGCACGCCGAACTGGTCCTGATTGAAGAAGATATACCAGGGAAACAGCGCGCAGATCAGGCCAAGCGTGATGCCGAGCGCGGCAAAGACGATATCGCTGCGGCGGTCGGATTTCTTGTCGAGCCTGGGATATTGCGGCCTTGGCGGCTGCGGCCATTCGGTGACCGGGAACAGCCCGTCGAGAAGCGAGTCACGACTGGTCTCCATAGCTTCGTCGGGGCCGGCGCGAGGGGTCCTTGGCAATTCAGGCTTGACGACGCTGGGCAAGGCAGGCTCGGCCAAGCGAGGCACAGTGGACTCGACTACGCTGGCTACCCTGGGCAAGAATGGCCTGGCGGCCCTGGCCAGAATGGCCTCAGCCTTGGCGGCCTTGTCGAGATCGGCCTTTGCCCTGACAGCTCTCGCTTCGTTGGCCCGGGCTTCCTCGGCGGCACTGGCCTCTGCGATCATCTCGCGCAAAAGCCGCTCGGTGTACTGAAGCTCAGTCTCCTGCATCGACACTTTGCTTGCCTTTCAGATGACGGGCGAGGTCGGAGAATGCGTCGCTCGAGGCGCGATCCCTGGGCGACTGCGTCAGCGCCTCGTAGATCAGCGGCACCTGGCGCACGGCAATATCGAGCTCGGCATCGGCGCCGCCCTGATAGGCGCCGAGCAGGCGGATGTCGCGCGTGTCCTCGAAGCGCGAGATCATCGACTTCAGCCTGGTCACCAGCATGCGTTGCTCGGGGCTCCATGCCTTGTCGGCGAGGCGCGAGATCGACGACAGCGGATTGACCGGGGGGTAGCGGCCCTGTTCGGCAATGGCGCGGTCGAGCACGACATGGCCGTCGAGAATGCCGCGTACCGAATCGGCGACCGGGTCGTTGTGGTCGTCGCCGTCGACCAGCACCGAGATGATGGCAGTGATTGATCCCTGTCCTTTGATACCGGGGCCTTCAGCGCCCGGGCCAGCGCGTTCGAGCAGCTTGGGCAGGTCGGTGAAAACCGAAGCGGGATAGCCGCGGGCGACCGGCGGCTCGCCGGTGCCGGTCGCTACCTCGCGCAGCGCATGGGCAAAGCGGGTAATCGAATCCAGCACCAGCAGCACGCGATGGCCCTGGTCGCGAAAATGTTCGGCAACGCGCATGGCGGTATCCGGCGCGCGCCGGCGCATCATGGCGCTCTCGTCGCTGGTAGCGACGACGGCGACCGTCTTGGCCATGCTCTCTGCGCCGATCGTGTCTTCGAGGAATTCGCGTACCTCGCGGCCGCGCTCGCCGATCAGCGCCACGACCACGGTGTCGAAGGCGTCGGCGCCGGCCAGCATGGCGAGCAGCGTCGACTTGCCGACGCCGGAACCGGCAAAGACGCCGAGGCGCTGGCCGAGGCAGAGCGGCGTGAAGATGTCGATGACCTTGACCCCGGTCTTGAAGGCGGTGCCGACGCGCTGCCGCGCCATGGCGCCGGGCGTTGTGCCGTCGCCGCTCGCAGCCTCGCCGATCCTGATCAGCGGCGGGCCGCCGTCGATGACGCGGGTCAGCGCGTCGATGGCGCGCCCACGCCACGAAGCATGCGGCGTTACCGTCAGCGGGCCGCGGCGAAACACGGCGTCGCCGATGCCGGCGTCGGCGCTGCGTTCGAAAGGGGCGATGACGACTTCGTCGCGGCCGATCCTGACGATCTCGCCGCGGCGCGTGCCGGCATTGCCGCGCTGTTCGACGAGGTCGCCAAGCCTGGCGACTTCAGACAGGCCGCGCACCTTGTAATGCGTTGGCGAAACCTCCGAAACACGGCCGCCGCGCCGCAGCAACGTCTCGGTGTCATCGAAGCGGCGCCAGATCCGCTCCAGCGCAGCCAGCCGGTTTTCCGGTGCTGTCTCCGGTTGCCGTTCAAGCGCGCGTATCGATGATTTGCTGCTCGACATGCTGCTACGACTTGGAGCCGAGCGTCTTGATGGCGTCGTCGGTCGAGGCATCGGTCTGGCGCATCAGCGCCGCCGTGTTCTCGAAGGCGCGCTGGACCATGATCAGGCGCGTCATCTCCAGCACCGGATTGACGTTGGATTCCTCGACATAGCCCTGCGCGACGCCGAGATCGGAACGGTCGGTGACCGGCTCCGGCGCACGCGCGGGCACGATGCCAGAATTGCCGTAGCGGACGAAATTCGGGCCGGGATCGAAATTGAACAGGCCGATGGCGCCGACGAGCTTGTCGCCCTGGCGCAGCGAGCCGTCGGCGCCCGCCTTGGGTGGGCCGTCGCGCGGGTCGAGCTGGATCGGCGCACCGCCGGCGTCGAGCACCGGATGGCCTTCGAGCGACATCAACTCGCCGTTCTCGTTCATCGAAAAGCGTCCGTCGCGCGTCATCACGGTGCCGGCCGGGGTGTCGATGCCGAACCAGGCATCGCCCTGGACGGCGAAGTCGAACGGGTTGCCGGTCTGCGTCATCGCGCCATGCGCGCCGGACAAATAGGTCTTGCCGGAGGAGGCGAAGGACACCGATTTGGGGCCGCTGCCGGAGACGACATCCTCGAACTTCACGCCGGTGGCGCGAAAGCCGATGGTCGAGGCGTTGGCGACATTATCGGCGATGGTGTCGAGACGGCGCTCAAGCGCGATCTGCGAGGAAAGGGCGACGTAAAGGCTGTCCTGCATGGTGTTCTCAGAATCTCAGTTTCTGCATGGCCATCATCAGATCGGTCGAGATGCCGACGGTGGTCGGCTGCGCAAACAGCACACCGATCGATGTCTGGGCGGTCGAGGTCGGATGATTGATTTCCCAAAGGCTGGTGAAGCGGGTGAGGAATTTCTCGAGCTTGGCCGGGTCGGTGAAATCCGTGAGGTCGAGCTTTGCCTCGAAGGCCTGCGCCTGCTTGTCGATATCTGCGGCAGCGAAGGAATCGGGCAGGCCGATGGCGGTGCGTACCACGCTGGCCAGGGCCGTGTCGGCCAGCACGTCGTACCAGTTGGTGATGGTCGAGGCCTTGCGCTCGAAATAGAGCGCCAACCGCACGCCCTCATTGGTCTTGCCGGCGTCTTCTTCCAGGGTCTGGCGCATGTATTTGTCGACCACCGGCTGCTGCGACGGGCTGCGGGTCGTTGCCGCTTCGCCGTAGGCCTCGAAATTCAACGAGGTGGCGAGCCTGGCATAGGCCTTGTTGGAGAGCTTGTTGGCGACACTGGCGGGATCGCGGACACCGCCCTCAAGGACATCACGGACGAGATCCTTGTTGGTGGTCGCCGGATCGAGCCCGCTTGCGGACAGAGCATAGTTATAAAGGCGGCTGCCGGCCATCAGGTCGTCGACCGATTTCACCTTGGTGATGTTGGCGAGGTAGTAGCTGGTCTCGGCCTGGACGGCGTCCGCATTCGGCTTGATGAGGCCAAGACTGGACTCGGTCGTGTAGAGCTTCGGCGTGGTCTTCAGCACCGCGTCGCGCGTGGTCGTCTGATCGCCATACTGGGCAAAATCAAAGGCGCTGACGAAGTTGGCGTAGCTCTTGTCGGTCAACAGGTTGGCGGGACTCAACGGATCGGTGACGCCGCCATTGACCATGGTGCGGATCTGCTTCGTCGTCTGGGTCGATGCATCAAGCCCATAGGCAGCCATGGCGAAGGTCAGCAGGCGCTTGTCCTTCAGCAGGTCTTCGATGGACTTCACCTTGGAGATGTTGGCTGCGTAGTAGTCGGCCTCGCCCTTGATGTATTGCGCGGTCGGCTTGACGAGCAACAGTCCGGTTCCGCCGATCACAGCCTTCGGCACCGCCTGCTGGACGGCGTCGCCCGCCGTAGCCTGGTCGCCATATTGGGCAAAGTCGAAAGCCGCGACGAAAGCCGCATAGCCCTTGTTTGTCGACGTGTTTGCGGGGCTGTTCGGGTCGGTGACGCCGCCTTCCAGCATGGCCCGCACGGTCGCAGCCGGCTCGGCGTCGGCGTCCAGGCCGAACGCGGCCATCGCATAGGTGAGCAGGCGATCGTTGCCCATCAGGTCGTCGATCGATTTTACGTTGGAAATGTTGCTCAGGTAGTACGAGGTTTCGCCCTTGTAGTAGGTGAAGCCGTTCTGCGAAGGGCCGACCGAGACCTGGAGACCATAATTGTTGGTCACGCCCTGCTGTGCCGAATTGTAGCTCGTGGCATTAGGGCCCAGGGCGGCGAAATTGAAGGCCGACACGAACTCGGCATAACGCTTGTCGCTCAGTTTGTTGGCGAAGCTGTCGGAATCCGACACCCCTTCCTTCAGGGCTTTGACCATGAAGGCCTTGGCGTAAGCCATGTCGCCGAGACCGAAGGCCTTCATGGCATATTTGAACAGCCGGTCGTTCTTGACGAAATCGTCGATCGATTTCACGCTGCCGATGTTCGCGAGATAGTAGTCGGTTTCGCGCTTGGTGATCGGCTCCGCCTCGATGCGGTCGATCGCCTTGGGGATGTCCCTGGCGATGAGCTGGTAGCTGGTAAAAGTGCTCAACACGACATGCCTCCGGTCGCAGCTTCAAAAGCAAGACTATGCGGACTTGCTTGCGCGAGGCTGAATCGCCTCACCTTGCATGATTCAAGCCTCACACAAGGCACGGGGGCTATCGGTTAGGCCTGACGTGATGCGGAAGGATCTGGCGTGGGCATTCTGATCGGACTTGTGGTGACGCTCGGCTGTGTTCTCGGCGGCTTCATGGCGATGGGCGGCCATCTGCATGTGCTGATGCAGCCTTGGGAAGCGGTGGTCATCTGCGGCGCCGCACTTGGAACCTTTCTCGTCGCCAACCCGATGAAGACGGTCAAGGACACCGGCAGGGGTATCCTCGAAGCGTTCAAGCAGGCGGTGCCGAGGGAGCGCGACTATCTGGAGACGTTGGGCGTGCTGCACAGCCTGATGCGCGAACTGCGCTCGAAGTCGCGCAGCGAGGTCGAGGCACATATCGACAATCCGGAGGAATCGGCGATCTTCCAGGCATTCCCGACCGTGCTCAAGAATCACGATCTGACGAATTTCATCTGCGACTACTGCCGCATCATCATCATCGGCAATGCCCGCTCGCATGAGATCGAGGCGCTGATGGACGAGGAAATCCAGACCATCAAGTCCGACAAGATGAAGGCTTACCACGCGCTTGTGGCGGTGGGCGATGGTCTGCCGGCGCTCGGCATCGTCGCCGCCGTGCTCGGCGTGGTCAAGGCGATGGGCGCGCTCGACCAGTCGCCCGAAATCCTCGGCGGCCTGATCGGCGCTGCCCTTGTCGGAACCTTCCTCGGCATCTTCCTGTCCTATGCGGTGGTCGGGCCGGTCGCCACCAAGATCAAGACGGTGCGCGAGAAGAAGAACCGCCTCTATATCATCGTCAAGCAGACGCTGCTTGCCTACATGAACGGCGCCCTGCCGCAGGTGGCCATCGAGTTCGGTCGCAAGACCATCTCGTCCTATGAGCGGCCGACGATCGATGCCGTCGAGCAAAGCACGATGAACACAGCTTCCGCCGAGAAGAAAGCGGCTTGAGCCATGCATGACGACAGACAGGACCGCACGCCGTCATGACAAGTCCTGGCAGCCCCTCGCAAGCCCGCTCGCTGATCATTGAGCGTCTGGTCGGTGACAGCGGTGAGGCCGCTCATGTCATCGGCACCGGGCGCTCGATGGGCGAGCGCGCCCTGCCGCTGCTGCAGAAGAGCCTGGCCGGCGAACTCGGCGCACCGGTCACCGTCGACCTGCGCGCGGTCGAGATCAGCCGTGTTCCCGATGCCCGCACGAATGCCGGCGATGCCTTTGCCATGGCCATCATAGCATCGCCGACGTCTTCGGATGCGATGACGCTGGTGGCAGATGCGCCGGCCATCGCCGTGATGGTGTGCGCGCTGTTCGGCGGCGATCCGGATCAGCCGGTTTCGCCGATCGAGCGCGCTCTGTCGCAGATCGAGACCGATGTTGCGACCACGGTCTTCCAGGAAGTTGCGCAGGCGTTGAACGGATCAGGCCGGCGCTCGCTCGAGCTGCGGCTGCCGGTGCCGCGGGCGCTTTCGGGCAGCGAAGCCAAGCGCCGCGTGCTGCGCGATGGCGCGGCGGTGCGCATCGTCTTCGGCATCTCGACGCCGACCGACAGCGGAACGGTCACGGTGATGATCCCGCAGCGCATCCTGCTGGCCACACGCGGTATCGCCGATGTCCACGACAGCGAAGGCACGACCTCCGACTGGCGGGCACGTTTTTCCGAAGAGGTCATGCGCTCGACGGTGACGCTCGAAGCGACCATGCCGCTGGCCCGCCTGACGCTCGGCGATCTCGCCGGTTTCGAGCCGGGCCAGGTCATCGAGTTCGAGGAAACCGCGCAGTCGCACGCCAAGCTGAGCGCGCGCGACAAGACGCTGTTTGTCTGCGAGTTCGGCAAACTCGGGCAGAACTACACCGTCCGGATCAGGCATCCTTACGATGCCGGTCAGGATTTTATCGACGGGCTCATGCCGGGCTGACGCCGGGCAAGCTCAAGCATTTGGAGACGACTGATGGCCAAGACCAAGGTGGAAGCCAATATCGACCAGCCGGACGAACAGCTCGACCGCGCCATCGAGGAATTGCGCGGTGTCCTCCAGGAGGAGGAAAAGCGCCCCGACGCCGCCTTGCGGGCTGCCACGTCCGGCGCCAATTCGAACATCATCATGAGCATCCCGGTCGATGTGCAGATCATCCTCGGCAGTACGGAAATGCCGGTGTCGGACCTGATGGCGCTGCAGAAGGGCTCGACGGTGGCGCTCAACCGGCGCATCGGCGAACCGGTCGATGTCGTGGTCAACGGCCGCAAGATCGCGCGCGGCGAAATCACCGTGCTGGAAAGCGATCCGTCGCGCTTTGGCATCAGGTTGACCGAAATCATCGCTGCCGCCAAGAGCGCCTGAGGATTAGACGACATGCGGTCTCAGCAGCGATCGGAGCTTATGCCATGACGACGCCGGTGACGCTCACGCGCCCGCAAAAGGCCGCCGCCATCCTGGTGGCGATGGGCAAGCCTTCGGCCAGCCGGCTGCTGAAATTCTTCAAGCAAGAAGAACTGAAGGCACTGATCGAAGGGGCGCGGCTGCTGCGCACCATTCCGCAAAGCGACCTCGAACGCATCGTCGCCGAATTCGAGGCCGAGTTCACCGAAGGTGCGGGCCTGCTCGATTCCGCCGACCGGATGGACACGATCCTCAATGAATCGCTGTCGCCCGAAGAGATGAGCGCCATCATGGGCGACAAGCGCTTCGAGGTTGCGCCGGAAGGGCCACCGCCGATCTGGCCGGAGCTGGAAAAGCTCGAACCGACGCGTCTGGGCACATTCCTTGCCGCCGAGCATCCCCAGACCGCGGCCATGGTGCTGTCGAAGCTTGCGCCGCAAGCCGCCGCCAACATTTTGCTGACCATGGAAAAGCCGATGCGCAGCGAGATCATCAAGCGCATGGTGACGATGGCGACCATTCCGGACGGGGCCACCAGGATCATCGAGAACCAGCTGCGCGCCAGCGTGCTGGCGCAGACCGCGACCAAGGACATCTCGGCGGGACAGGCGCGCGTCGCCAGTGTGCTCAACGAAATGGACAAGCCGCAGCTGGAAGAGGTCATGCAGGATCTGGAAGAGGCCGGCACGCCGGACCTCGGCGGTGTCCGCTCCAGGTTGTTTGCCTTCGACGATCTGCCGCTTTTGACGCAGAAGGCGCGGGTGCTTCTGTTCGACGGGCTGTCGACCGAACTGATTACGCTGGCGCTGCGCGGTGCACCACCCGCATTGACGGAATCGGCGCTCTCGGCGATCGGCGCACGGTCGCGGCGCATGATCGAGTCCGAGCTCGGACAGGGCTCGGAAGGCATTCAGCTTGCCGATATCATGACGGCGCGCAAGAACATCGCGGTGGCGACAATCCGGCTTTCGCGCGAGGGGGCTTTCGAACTGCCCTCGTCGCAGCAGAGCGAAGCGGCTTAACGCCGAGAGCTGAATGGCTGAAGCGGCGGACAAAGACTCCAAAACCGAAGACGCGACCGAAAAGAAGATCCGCGACACCATCGAACAGGGCAGGCTGCCCCATTCCAGGGAGGCCGCACTTCTGGCGTCCTTCATCGCCATACTGGTGTTCACCGTCTTCTACGCCAAGGACGCGGTCGTCAATCTCGGCATGTTCCTGTCGATGTTCCTGGAAAAGCCCGAGGCGTGGCCGATGGACACCGAGACCGACGTCATCGCGCTCTACAAGACCGTGATGATGGAAATAGGCAACGCCGTCGTCAGCCTGCTGGTGCTGCTGGTGGTGGCCGGCATCGGCGCCTCGGTGCTGCAGAACATGCCGCAAGTCGTCGGCGAGCGGATCCGGCCGCAACTGTCGCGCATCTCGATAGCCAAGGGCTGGACCAGGATGTTCGGCATTCAGGGCTGGGTAGAATTCCTGAAATCGCTGGGCAAGCTCGGCTTCGCCAGTATCGTGCTCTACTTCACGCTGTCGCAGGACTACCGCCAGCTCCTGGCCGGCATGATCACCAACCCCGTCGCTTTCGGCCTCGTCATCAAAAGCATCACCGTCGACATATTGGTGGCGATCGTCTTCGTCATGGGGCTGATCGCGGCGGTCGACGTCGTCTGGTCGCGCTTCCATTGGAAGCAGGATCTGCGGATGACCAAGCAGGAGGTCAAGGACGAGTTCAAACAGTCCGAGGGCGACCCGATCATCAAGTCCCGGCTGCGCTCGCTGGCGCGCGACCGGGCGCGCAAGCGGATGATGACGGCGGTGCCGCGCGCGACGCTGATCATTGCCAATCCGACGCACTTTTCCATCGCGCTCAGATATGTCCGCGACGAGGATTCAGCACCCCTGGTGCTGGCCAAGGGCCAGGACCTGGTTGCGCTCAAGATTCGCGAGATCGCCAAGGAGCACAACATCCCGATCTTCGAGGACGTGGCGCTCGCCCGCTCCATGTACAAGCAAGTTTCGGTTGATAGCGTGATCCCGTCGCAATTCTACCAGGCCGTCGCCGAACTGGTGCGGATCGTCTACTCCAAAAAGGCTGAGCGGAGACAAATTTCATGAACCGCCAACCGCACGCAAAATCCCGCGAACTCATTGTCGCCAAGGCCATCGAGCAGGTGGTCGACGAGTTGCGGCTGATCGATGTCGCCGACTACATCGCTTTCATCCGGCTCGAGCATTTCGCTTGCCTGTCGGATCTGGTGGATTCGGCGGTGGAGCTGTTCTTCCTGCCGGGCACGCTCAGGCTCGGCCATGGCGGAGAGGCACATGTCGACTGGAGCGGCAGCCCGCGCATCGTGCTCGATCTCGAGCTTCGGCCGCCGGGCGTCACCGTCTATTTCCAGCTGACGCTGAGCGAGGAGAGGTCTTCGGTCGCGGTCAACTATGTGTCGTTCGAGAAGCCCGGCGAAGACCCCGAGCACAACACCGCCTTGCTGGAGACCGTCATCGAAGAGGCGCGCATTCGCCGGACCGAGCCGCTCGCCTATCGCTGATTTTCTTTCGCAAGCCGAATCGCTGGACGCTGACTACTCGATCAGCCCCAGCCGCAGCGCCTTGGCCACCGCCTGGTTGCGGTTGACCGCGTTGAGCTTCTGCGTCGACTGGGTGAGATACTGGTTGGCGGTGTGGACCGACAGCTTCAGCAGCCTGGCGATCTCTTCGCTGGTGTTGCCGTTGGCGGTCAGCTTCAGGCACTCCAGTTCACGCTTGGAGATCGACCGCATCCGGCCGGCATCGTTCGGACGAATGCGGGCGACGGCGGCGAACAGCGAAAAACAGCGGGCGTGGATTTCGTAGAGCGTGTCCTCCGGCAGAGCGATCGTCGAGCCGAGGAACACCACCAGCCCGCAATGGCCGCGATCGGCATGGACGGGAAAGGCAATGCCGTTGGTGCCCGGCGCCAGCGGCGCCGTCCGCTCCGCCCAGGCGAGGTTCTGGAAGACGGCGTCCGAGCCGGCGATGCCGTCATCGGCCCACCAGCGCGGCGCTGTCGAGGCGCCGCTGTGGCGCACCATCTCCTCGCCATTGGCGCCGGCGATGAACTTGGTTGTCACCGCAGTGGCTGGATAGTCGGAATCGAAGCTCGGCACCAGGCGCGCCCGTTCCGGCGAGGGGCTGACGAAATAGAGGCCAAACGCCGACGCGTTGATGTCGACGGCGATCCAGCGGCAGCGGCGCACCGCGTCCGGGATGGTAACGGCATGGTGCGTCTCGGAACCGATGGAGAAGGCGCCGAACGGATTGCGCTGCTCGTTGAAAAGGGCTTCGGCCGCCGCCTTGATGTCAGCGTGTTTCAAATGATGCCGCTCCTGATCGCCGTGGCGATGGCCATAGCGCGGTTCGAGGCCGCGAATTTCTGGATGGCGTGGGTGATGTAGCTGTTGACGGTGTTGGACGAGACCCCGAGGATCACCGCGACCTCATCGGTGGTCTTGCCTTCAGACACCCAGAACAGGCATTCGCGCTCACGGTCGGACAGCGGGTCCTGCATGGCGGCGGCGGCGATCAATTGCGGGATGGCGGACAGCGCGTAGCAGCACTTCAACTGAGCCTTCATCAGCGCCGGCTGGTCGATACTGCCGGCCTCGGCCGCCGAGAAAAGCGCAAACAGCCGCTGACGGCCGACATTGAGCCGCAGCGAATAGACTTCGGCATGGCCAAGCACGTCGAGCAGGCGCGCCTCTTCGCCTGTGAGCAGTCCGCCGGCGTCGGGCGCCGCGGCGGCGACCAGCGGCCTCGGGCGGATGCCAGGTGCAACGGTCAGCGGTCCCTGGGCAAGGCCGGCGATCAGCCGCTTGCCGATCAGTTCAATGGCGTCGAAGATCCAGTTGGATGAGACGATGCGGGCGTCGTTGCGGTCCTGGTCGTGGACGATGGCGACGAGCATGTAGCTGTCGGCGCCGATCTCGGCGGCAAGCTGCATGAAAAAGGAGGTGAGATCGCCGCGCGATTCAAGGCGCGAGCCTAACGTATCGGATTGGAGAAGCGCGGCGGAACTGCTCATTGGATGCTTTGGTTGTATGTCATGGCCGGAGTCTTTTCTTGAGCCCGGACGCTGGGGTTAGCAGCGGCCGAACTTGAAGACGCATCACGTTTACGAAGCACTCACACGGCGCGGTGGTCGCGCTGATCGCCGAATCCATTCAGGGAACGCGAAGCCGTCCGCGTCTGGTGCCGGTCATTGGCCGGAACTTGAGACTTTGGGTGGTCGCCGCGCCCCCCAAGGACCGGCTGATTCGGGTCTAATCTACCCGCAGATGAATCCGACATCAAACGCGATTTGACAAAATCAATATTATTGGACTCAAGCGACTCAGGGGCGGCCTTCGCGGCCTTTTCCGCCGCAAAAGGCCTGAAACGCCGACACGAAAAAGCCAGAGGGTGTTGCGATACTGCCGTATCGAGGGCCGATCGATTCCGATAGGGTCTCGGCAGCCGGGAGGGGTGGGCATCCCTTCGGTCATACGGCGGATTTGGCGGCGCTTGCTCGCGGCCATCAGCATCGGGGGTCATGATGAAGCAGGTTTTCCTGGCGTTCACGGTGGTGCTTGCGGTTCTTGCCGGCATGGCAGCGCCCGCCAAGGCTGAGCCGACCGTTACCTATGCGCTCGACAACGGGCTGCAGGTGGTGCTGGTGCCCGACCATCGCGTGCCGAAGGTGGTGATGAACCTGCGCTACCGCGTCGGGTCGATGAATGAACCCGCGGGACGCTCGGGCTTTGCGCATCTGTTCGAACATCTGATGTTTTCCGGCACGCCGGCCTGGCCGAACGTGTTCGGCGCGCACGCCGCGCTCGGCAACGAGATCAATGCCTGGACCACCGAAGACGGCACCGTTTATTACGTCGACGGGCTGTCGTCGTCACTGCCGATGATCCTGTCGCTGGAGGCCGACCGCATGGCCAATCTCGGCCGCTCGGTGACCCAGGCCAAGCTCGATCTGCAGCGCTCGGTGGTCAAGAACGAGATGCGCCAGAACGTGCTCGACAAGGCCGGCGCATCCGGCTGGGAAGCTTTCTGGTCCGGGCTGTTCCCGAAGCCGCATCCCTATAGCCGCATGGTCATCGGCTCGGTCGCCGATCTCGATGCGGCGACGCTCGACGATGTCAGGGGTTTCTTCAACAGCTACTATCTGCCCAACAATGCGGTGCTGGTGCTGGTCGGCGACTTGGAGATCGACGACACCAAGGCGCTAATTGCCGACACGTTCGGCCGCGTGGCGCGCGGCGCCGACGTGGCGCGGCCCGCCGTGCCCGAACCGACGGAGGCGCGGCTGAAACTGGTGCTCGAGGATCGGGTGCCGAGCCCTGTCGTCGTCGTCGGCTTCAGTGGTCCGGTGGCGCAATCGCTCGACAATGTCGCGCTCAGCATCGCCGCCGAACTGCTCGGCAACAGCGAATATGGATTCCTGCGCAACCGGCTGGTCTCGGAACAGGGTATCGCCACCTATGCCAGCGCAAGCTGGACCGCCGGCCTGCTCGGCGGCCGCTTCACCTTCGAGGCGGGCGCCGCCGAAGGTGTTAAGCCGGAAGCGCTGGAAAGCGCGATGAAAGCGGCGTTCGCGGATTTCCTGAAGACACCGCTCGATCCGGCCGATGTCGAGCGTGCGCGCACCGGCCTGTTGCAGGCCGCCCGGCTTGGCAGCGAAGCACTGAAGGATCGCGCCGGCGTCGTCTCCTACAATGCCGACGTGCTCGGCGATGCGCAGAGCGCGATGGTCGACGACCCGCGGGTGAAGGACGCCAGCGTGGCGGATCTCGAGGCAACGATGAAGCGGCTGTTCAAACCGGAAGACGCCAGCGTGCTGGTGCTGAAGCCCGGCCCGCGCGGCGGCTATCCCGATGCACTGATCGGCTCGTCCGGCACACCGCAGCCGTTCACCGCGCCGGAGCGAGCGGCGATCGACATTCCGAAGCATGCGGCCGGGCAAGCGCCTTCGGCAACACTGCCCGCCATGGAAACGGCGACGCTCTCGAATGGCATCAAACTCGTCCACTACACAATGCCGGAAGCGCCGATGGTCTATGTCGCGGCCAGTGCCGCCGGCGGCTGGAACAGCGTGCCGGAAGGCAAGGAGGGATTGCTGGAGCTTGCAGCAAGCATGGCGACACGCGGGGCCGCCGATCGCGGCTCGGCTGATTTCGCCAAGGCGGCCAGCGACATCGGCGCCGGCGTCAGCCACCAGGCCGGAACGCTGGCCACGATGATGACGCTTGGCGTGCCGCCGGAAAAGCTCGACCAGGGTATTGGGCTGCTCGCCGACGCGGTACTGAAGCCTCGTTTCGACAAGACCGAATGGACGGTGCTGATGGCGCAGACGGTCGACTGGCTAAACGGCCGCGAGGCGGATCTGCCCGGCGTTGCCGGCCGCATGGCAAAGGCGACACTGATCCCGCAGGTGCCGGGCAAGGCAGCGGTGGACTGGTCGGCAAAGGCGCTGGCCTCGATCTCGCTCGACGAGGCGAGGGACGCATTCAAGGCGGCGTTCACGCCGAAGGCGGTGACCTTCTACAGCGTCGGCCCGATGCCGGTCGCGACCGTCGCCGCCAGCCTTGAAAAAGCATTCGGCGCGTGGACAAGCGACACCGCCGGCTATGCCGTCGAGCCGTCGCCGGCGGCGCATTTCAACGGGGGACAGAAAGTGCTGCTGGTGCCCGAACCCGGCGCCAGCCAGTCGGCGCTGTTCGTGGCGCGGCCGGCGCCCGGCACCGACGAGAGCGAGCGCGCCGAATCGACCGCGGTCTCCAACCTGCTTGGCGCCGATTTCTCCAGCCGGCTGAATTCGGTGATCCGCGAGGAGAAGGGCTACTCCTATGGCGTGTCGAGCTATCTGATGAGCCCGATGAAGGCCGGCTCGGGATTGGTCGTGGCAACCACCGTCGAGCGCGCCAACACCGGGCCGGCGATTACCGAAATCCTGAAAGGATTTGCCGGCCTGACCACCTTGCCGGTGGCGCAGGACGAAGTCGACCGCACGGTGACTGTCTATCGCCGGGCGCTGGCTGGATCGGCCGAGACGTCGGCTAGTCTGTTCTCCTCGCTGATTGGCGCGGTCGGCAGCGGATCGACGCTGGAGGACCAGCAAACCCGCATGGCGGCGCGCACAAAGCTGACGCTCGATGCGGTTCAGAAACAGGCGCTGGCCCTGGCGTCGCTCGATCCGTCGCTGATCGTGGTGGCGGGCGACCCCGATGTGGTGATGCCGCAGCTTGCCGCGATCGGCCTCAAGGACGTCGAGATCGTCAAGCGTGACGAGGCTGGTGAAGAGACGGCGATGCGGGCGCTCGATCTTCTCGGGGGCAATCGCCAGGCGCCGCTGTCTGCCTCGCCGTGGCGGGTTGGCGATGGCGGCACGACACGGGCGGTGCACGCCTGCGCCGGCGAAAGGGATTGCGGCGCGCAGATCCACGCCGATTGACGGGCTAAACGCGCAGCCGCCGGCCGCGTTGTAATTTTGGGATAACTTTGTTTCGGGGGAAACGATGAGCGATTCATTTCGGGAAGTAACGTCCGTCTCGTGGTTCGGGCGGATCAAGCGCGCGGTCGGCGGGGTCATCTTCGGCCTTATCCTGATCGCGCTGATGGTGATCGGGCTGTTCTGGAACGAGGGCCGCGCCGTGCAGACGGCGCGCTCGCTGGCCGAAGGTTCTGGAGCGGTGGTTTCGGTCGGCGCCGACAGCTTCGATACCGCCAATGACGGCAAGCTGGTTCATGTCAGCGGACTGGTGACGGCGGACAGCGGCCTGGCGGATCCGGATTTCGGCATCGCCACGCAAGGGCTGCGGCTGTCGCGCAGTGTCGAGATGTATCAGTGGAAGGAAGAGTCCAAGTCGGAGACGACCAAGAAGCTCGGCGGTGGCGAAGAGACGGTGACCACCTACAGCTATTCCAAGGTGTGGCACGACAGCCAGATCGACTCGTCGGACTTCAAGAAGCCGGACGGCCACCAGAATCCGCCGATGGAAATCCACGGCCGGACCTTCCAGATTCCTGAGGGCAAGCTTGTCGCCTTCGATCTCGATACGCCAGTGCTGGACCGTATCGAGGGTGACAAGGACTATTCGCTCTCAGCCGACCAGTCGGCGGCGATAAAGGCTGCCTATATCGGAACGAAACCGCTCAGCATCGTCGATGGCAAGATTTATCTCGGCAATGACAACACGACGCCCGCTTTGGGTGACTATCGCATCGGCTACGAACTGGCGCCGCTGGGCGTGATCAGTATCATCGCGCGCCAGGCCGGCAGCCGCTTCGAGCCCTACCAGACGCAAGCCGGCGATGCGCTGCTGATGGTCGATACCGGCAACGTCCCGGCCGAAAAGATGTTCGCCGACGCGGTCAGCGCCAACACGCTGATCACCTGGCTGCTGCGCGGCGCCGGCTTGCTGTTGCTGACCATAGGCTTTGCGCTGTTCCTCAGCCCGATCGGGGTGATCCTCGACGTCATACCCTTCCTCGGCAGCATGGCGCGGATGGGTACCGGCATCATCGCCTTCGTTCTGGCGATCCTGGTCGGCACGGTGACGATCGCGATTGCCTGGTTCTGGTACCGGCCGTTGCTGGCGCTCGCCATCCTGGCGGCAGGCGTGATTGCGGCGGTGATTGTCTACCGCATCGGCCGGTCGCGAAGGCCAGCCGTTCCGGTGGTTGCACCTAACCCGGCTGCGGCCGCCTAGATGGTCGGGGCGGCCGGAGCCGCCCCATATCTCTTTGGCGCAATCCGGCCGGAAAACCGCCTCACACTTATCCTGGAATTGCTTTCCTATTTGTCCTCGAAGCCGGTGAGCACGCCGACGGCGTTGATGCCGATCTCCTCGACGGCGTAGCCGCCTTCCATCACGAACAGCGTCGGCAGGCCGAGCTTGGCCATGCGCCGGCCGATCTTCGGATAGTCCGGGCTTTTCAGCTTGAACTGGCTGATCGGGTCCTTCTCGAAGGTGTCGACGCCAAGGGAGACGATGACGATATCGGGGGCGTAGGCGGCGAGCTTGACGCAGGCATCCTCCAGCGAGGCGTTCCAGGCGTCCCAATTGGTGCCGAAGGGCATGGGATAGTTGACGTTGAAACCTTCGCCGGCGCCGGCGCCGCGTTCATCGGCATGGCCGAGGAAGAACGGATACTCGACCATGGGATCGCCATGCAGGTTGAGAACCTGCACGTCGGCGCGTTCATAGAAGATCTCCTGCGTGCCATTGCCGTGGTGGTAGTCGACGTCGAGGATCGAGACGCGTTCGGCGCCCTGGTCGAGGAACCACTGCGCGGCGACCGCAGCATTGTTGATGTAGCAGTAGCCGCCCATGAACCCGGCACCGGCGTGATGGCCGGGCGGGCGGCAAAGCGCGAAGGCCGACCGCTCGCCACCCTTGACCAAGGCCGCCGCCGTCAGCGCCACGTCGTAGGACGATTTGATCGCGGTCCATGTGCCTTCGACGAAGGTGGCGCCGGCGTCGAAGGAGTAATAGCCGAGCAAGGCGTCGACGCGCTTGGGTGGCACGTCGCCGCGCAGGCCGCGCGTCGGCCAGGTGAAGGGCATCGCCGTGCCATCGAGGCCGGCGGCCTTCCACGCTGGCCAGACGGTTGGCAGGAAGTCGATATAGTCGGCCTTGTGGATGCGCTTGGCGGCTGTGAGATCGTGCTCGACCGGTCCGATGATCGGCCCCAGCTTCTCGCTCTCGACCCGCGCCTTGATGAACTCGGCCCGCGATGGCTTTTCGAAACCCGGCACGATTGCCGACGTGACCAGTTCCATCTGGCCGGCATGGCCGGCATGAAGCGGCGAATAGACAGTCTTCATGAATTTCCTCTCGAAATAGCGAAATCAGTCAAGGTTGAGATAGGGGGTGACCAAAGCGAGCCACATTCTTTCCACATCGTCCTCGATGAGGTCGTATGTCTTGCGATCCCGCTTCAACCCCACAAGCCGGCAGGCGTGCCCGACATCCATCATCAGCACGCCGAGCCGGCTGGCGATCTTGTCTTCAAGGGCCGGGTTCACATGCTGCAGCCACGCGGCGTAAAGCGCGATGATCTGCTCGTCATATTCGTCCTGGATCGGCCTGAGGTCGGCATTGCCGGATATCGCCTCGATCACCGGCATCAGGGTGGCGTTTTCGAGATATATTCTGGAGGTATCGATGAACAGCTTGCGCACCTCCTGCCGAAACTCGTCGCGGTTGGTGGGTGGGGTGACCTCGATGCGCCTGGCGATCACCTCGGGAAACGACGACAGCCAGCGCCGGGCGAGGTCGAGGAGAATGGCTTCCTTGTTGGGAAAGTACTGGTAGACCGAACCGACCGACAGGCCCGCGCGCCGGGCAATGGCGAGCGTCGTCGGCGTCTTGGTTCCTTGCTCCCGCGTCAGGATCAGCGCAGCGTCGAGTATCCTGTCGACGACCTTGCTCGACCGTTCCTGCCGCGGCTGCTTGCGCGGTTCGAGCGCCATCCTGGTTTCGCGGCTGAGACTGCGCTTCACGGATTGATGCCTTCGTTCCCTGCCGGTTCAACACAGGTCCCGGTCTCAACATTGGCGTGGTGTGTTGTCCACAATACATTCGAAATTCGGCACGTTGACAAACGCGAATAATTAGTCGCATTCTTTTATCCACGCTGTTTTGAGAGATCACAAGGGGAATTTCGAAACAGCGCACTGGCATCAGTTTTCGTCCGATAACGACGCTCCAGCGGAGTGGCAGCTTGTCGGACAAGAGGGTTGTCGGTCTCAGCCAGTCGTCAAAAGCGCGGAGTCGCGATGTCTGTCACGGGTGCGGGTCAAAATGCTGATCTGATCGTCATCAATGGTCGCGTGCGGACCATGGACGATGACAATCCCGCCGCCGAGGCGATTGCCGTCAAGGACGGCGCCATCATCGCCATAGGCAACCACGCCGCCATCGAAAAACTCAAGGGAACGACCACAGAGGTGATCGACGCCAAGGGCGGTTCGGTCCTGCCCGGTTTCATCGAAGCCCACATGCATCTGTTCTCGGGAGGGGCCGAGCTCGCGCATCTTCAACTCGGCGGTATCCATGGCTTCGAGGCGCTTCAAAGCGCCATCCGCGACTACGCAACGACGCGGCCCGAGGCGAAAATGCTTGTGGGCCAGGGCGTCGACTACACCGTGCTCGGCGACGAGCGGGTGACACGCCATCATCTCGACGCCATCCTGCCCGACCGCCCCTTCTGCATGGCAGCGCCCGACCACCATACGATGTGGGCCAACACCAAGGCGTTGGAGATAGCCGGCATCCTGAAGGGACGGACGCTCGGTCCGGGCAACGAGATCGTGATGGGTGGCGACGGCCTGGCCGCGGGCGAATTGCGCGAGGGCGAGGCCTTCGGTCCGGTGCTCGACCTTGCCGGCGAAAGCCGGGTGCGGCTGGGGCTGTCGACCGGCGGTGAGCCCGACCCAATGCCGTCGGCCGCCGAGCGGGCCGCTGACCGTGACATCATGCGGCGCGGGCTTGCATGGTGCGCGCGCCACGGCATCACCTCGATCCAGAACATGGACGGCAATCTCTACCAGCTCGAACTGCTTTCCGAGATCGAGGCCGAGGAGGGATTGCCCTGCCGCGTCAAGATCCCGTTCCACTACAAGAATTTCATGACGCTCGACATGCTCGAGAAGGCGTCCGTCATGGCCGAGCGCTACCACAGTGAGTGGCTGTCATCGGGCATGGTCAAGGTGTTCTATGACGGCGTGCTCGATTCCTGGACCGCTGTTATGGTCGAACCCTATGCGGATCGTCCCGACTGGGTCGGCGAGCCGCTGTTCACGCCGCAGCAATTTATCGATCTCGCCGTGGCTATCGACAAACGCGGGCTGCAGATCGCGGTGCACTCGATCGGTGACGGCGCGGTGCGCGCAGTGCTCGACGGTTACGAGGCGGCGCAGAAGCTCAATGGCAAGCGCGACAGCCGGCACAGGGTTGAGCACATCGAGGTCACCACAGCAGCCGACGTGCCGCGTTTTGCCGAACTCGGCGTCATCGCCTCGATGCAGCCGTCGCATCCGCCCGGCGCCATGGATTTTCCACTGGAGCCGACGGTGTCACGCATCGGACCGGCCCGCTGGCCGCTGAGCTATGCCTGGCGCACCCTGAAAAGCGCCGGCGCCCATGTCGTGTTCGCCTCGGACTGGCCGGTGGCAGCGATCGACCCGATCCTGAGCATTCAGGCGGCAGTGCAGCGCAAACCATGGGCAGAAGGCGATCCTGACCAGAGTTTCTCGCTGCAGGAAGCGATTGCCGCCTACACGGTCGAGGGCGCCTATGCCGAATTCGCCGAGCATCGCAAAGGCGTTCTGAAACCCGGCTACATGGCGGATCTGGTGGTTTTGTCGGCCGATATCGAGAAGACGGCGCCGGCCGATCTGCACAAGCTGCGACTGGTGACGACGGTCTGCGGTGGCAAGGTAACCTACCAGGCCTGACAATGGCATGCGGCTTGCACAGCTTGCCGCTTGCAAGACGAAATGACCGACTGAACTGTGGTTCAATGCCGGACTTGCCAACCAACCGGCCGTGTGGTCACATCGAACAGGGGAAAAACTCCGCCAGCAAGAGCGGGGTCAACAGTGAGGCGTATCGTGCCGGAAAAACCGGATCGGAATGCAATTGAAGTCGTAAACGTCAGTAAAATTTTCGGATCGGGTGAGGGGCAGGTTGCTGCCCTCGATACGGTCTCGGTATCCATCCGCGAGAATGAGTTCTTCACCCTGCTGGGACCATCCGGCTGCGGCAAGACCACGTTGCTGCGGCTGATTGCCGGCTTCGACTTTCCAACCGCCGGCGAAATCCTCCTCTACGGTCAGGACATCGCGCCGTTGCCGCCCTTCAAGCGGCCGGTCAACACCGTCTTCCAATCCTACGCGCTGTTCCCGCATATGACGGTCGCCGACAATATCGGCTTTGGCCTGGAAATGCTGGGCAAGCCGAAGGCCGAGATCAAGGCGCGCGTCGCCGAGATGCTGAAACTGGTGAAGATGGAGGCGCTGGCGGGTCGCCGAACCAGCCAGATCTCCGGCGGCCAGCAGCAGCGCGTGGCGCTCGCCCGGGCGCTGGCGCCGCAGCCCAAGGTGCTCCTGCTCGACGAACCGCTCTCGGCGCTCGACTACAAGCTGCGCAAGGAAATGCAGATCGAATTGAAGCGGCTGCAGCACGAGACCGGAATTACCTTCATCTTCGTCACCCACGACCAGGAGGAAGCGCTGACCATGTCGGACCGCATCGCGGTGATGTCGTCGGGCAAAATCCTGCAGGTCGGCTCGCCGCGCGACATCTACGACCGGCCGGCCGAGCGTTTCGTCGCCGACTTCATCGGCGAGTCGAACTTCCTCAAGGCGGATGTGGTTAGCGCGACTGGTGGCCGGGCGACGGTGAAGCTGCCGTCTGGTGTGGAAATCCCAGCCTCGCTGCCGGAAGGCTTCAGCCCCAGCGGCAAGGTCACCATCGTCGTGCGTCCAGAGCATGCGCAGTTGGGCACGGCCAGCCCGAGCGCTTCGCTGTCCGGCACCGTCGAAAACATCGTCTATCTCGGCACCGACACGCACTTCCATCTGCGCCTTGCCGGTGGCGAGCCGTTCATCGTGCGGCGTCAGAACAGCCGCGGCGCCGGTGACGGCTTCGTGCAGGGCGGCCAGATCGGCATCATGATCGGCAACGACGCCGCGCAAGTGCTGAAGGACTGATCATGGCGACCGCGGAACAAGTCGCCAAGGCAGCGGAGCGACGCGATGTGCGCGACCGGTGGCTGCTGTCAGCGCCAGCCTTGCTGGTGATCTTCCTCGCCGCGACCGGCCCCTTGCTGATCGTGCTGATCTACTCGTTCCTGACGCCTGGCCCCTATGGCGATGTGAAGTGGCAGTTTTCGCCCGATGCCTGGCTGTCGGTGTTCATGGAACGCGACATTTTCGACGATACGCTTTCGCTTGCGGCAGCGCATGTCACCATCTTCTGGCGCTCGATCAAGCTGGCGGTGATAACGACGATCGCCACTTTGGCATTGGGGTTTCCAACCGCCTATTTCATGGCGACGCGCAGCGAGAAAACCAGGGATCTCTGGCTGTTCCTGATCACCATTCCGTTCTGGACCAACCTTCTGATCCGCACCTTCGCCGTGCTGCAGATCATCCGCAACGAAGGCATCATCAACACCATCCTTATCAAGCTTGGTATCGTCTCAGCGCCGGTGCAGATCCTCTTCACCGACACGGCGATTCTGATCGGCATGGCCTATGTCTATCTGCCGCTGATGGTGCTGCCGATCTATGCCAGCATGGAGAAGCTTGATTTTCGCCTCGTCGAGGCGGGCTACGACCTCTACGCGACCCGATTCAAGGTATTGCGGAAGATCATTTTCCCGCTGGTCAAACCCGGCGTCATTGCCGGCTCCATCCTGGTCTTCATTCCAGCCCTTGGCGCCTATGTGACGCCGAGCGTGCTTGGCGGCGGCAAGAATATGATGCTGTCCAACCTGATCGAATTGCAGTTCGGCCAAGGCCGCAACTGGCCGCTCGGCTCGGCGCTGTCGATCACGGTGATGATCATCGTCATGGTGGCGCTGCTTGCCTATGTGCGCAATGCCGGCAAGTCGGGGGCGCGGCATGGCTAAGAACTTTTCCATCAAGCACCAGACCGGCTTCACGGTGATCGCTGCGACCTGTTTTATCGTGCTCTATCTGCCGATCATCGTGCTGGTCGCCTATGCCTTCAACGCGGCGAACTCGACGTCCGAATGGGGCGGCTTTTCGATGCGCTGGTTCCAGTCGGCTTGGCAGAACGTGCAAGTTATCGACGCGACGCTACGCTCGTTCCAGATCGGCGCCGTCGCTGCGGTGCTGTCGACAATCTTTGCCACCATGGCCGCGCTCGCCACCACGCGCACCGCGTCCTATCCGGGCCTCACCTTCAAATATGCGGCGATCAACCAGCCGCTGATGGTGCCCGAGATCGTCACGGGCGTGGCGCTGCTGATCTTCTTCTCGCGCATCAAGATCTTCACCGGCTATTCCGGCATTGGCTATCTGATCGCCGCGCACACGGCGTTCTGCATCCCGTTCGCCTATCTGCCGATCCGGGCGCGGCTGGAAAACATGGACCTGACGCTGGAGCGCGCGGCCGCCGATCTGTACGCGACGCCTTGGAAGACCTTCCGCCGCATCACGCTGCCGCTTTTGTGGCCCGGCATACTGGCCGGACTGATGCTGGCCTTCGTCATCTCGCTCGATGACGTCGTCATCACCGAGTTTGTCAAATCGGGCGGCCAGGATACGCTGCCCACCTACATGCTCGGCCAGATCCGCCGCGGCATCACGCCTGAGATCAACGCGATATCGACCGCCTTCCTGCTGCTTTCGGTCGCGATCGTCACGTTGTTTTTCTTCGTCAGCAGGAAAAGAGACTGAACCGACAAATGGGAGCTAAAACCATGAACTGGAAAACAACGACAGCCGCCATGGGGTTGGCGCTGCTCGCAACGACGAGCCTGGCCCGCGCCGATGGCGAGCTGAACATCTACAATTGGGGCAACTATACCAGCCCCGACGTGATCAAAAAGTTCGAAGCCAAATACAACGTCAAGGTGACCATCACCGATTACGATTCCAACGATACGGCGCTCGCCAAGGTACGCCAGGGCGGCACCGGCTTCGACATCGCCGTTCCGTCGCAAACCTACGTGCCGATCTGGATCAAGGAGGGCCTCGTGCAGGAGACCGATCCGGGCAAGATGGAGAACTTCAAGAACGTGGCGCCGGAATGGGCCAATCCAGACTTCGACCCCGGCCGCAAATATTCCGTGCCGTGGGCGCTGGGCACCGTCGGCGTCGTCGTCAACACCGATGCCTACAAGGGACCAGCCGACAGCTGGGGCATCATCTTCAACACGCCGGACGAGCTGAAGGGCAAGACCAATGTCGTTCCCGAGATGAATGACGTTATCTTCGCGGCGATCAAATATGTCGGCGGCCAGCAGTGCACCGACGACAAGACGGTGCTGAAGAAGGTGCGCGACACGCTTGTCGCGGCCAAGCCGAACTGGATCGCCATGGAATACAACACCATCGAAAAGATGGGCGCCGGCGACTTCAAGGCGACCAGCGACTGGAACGGTTCGGCGCTGCGTCAGCGGCTGGCCAATCCGGCCATCCATTACAATTATCCGAAGGAAGGCTACGGCCTGTGGAGCGATAACGTCGTCGTTCTCAAGGAAGCCAAAAATGTCGAGAACGCCAAGCTGTTCCAGAACTTCATCATGGATCCGGAAAACGCGGCCGGCCTCTCGGCCTTCCACCGTTACGCAAACGCCATTACCGGCTCGGACAAATACATGCCGGCCGATATGAAGGATGCCCCGGAAGTCGTCATTCCGGAGGCTGCGAAGGCACAAGGCGAATTCCAGAAGATGTGCGCGCCTGAGATCCAGGACATCTACACCAAGATCTGGACCGAACTGCAGAAATAACCGCAGTCTGACAGACCCGGCGGCCTGCGCCGCGGGGTCTTTTCTTTTCCGGAATGGCTTTCATGGACTCCTATCGCAACAGCGATCCGCGGCCGTCGATCATGCAGGGCTCGCCGCCTCAAATGGTGCTGCCGAAGCTCGACTGGGACCGGCCGCCATGGAATCGCTGGGCCTTCCAACACATCCGCGAATTCCTGCCGACCATCGAGGTCTGGCGCGGTAATGGCCATCGCCATCGTCTTGAGCGCGCAGAGACCGATCTCGACGCGCTGCCGGTGGAAGACAGCAAGGGCCGTCCGACGACGCTCGTTGGCCTGCTCGACGAGACCTACACGGACGGCTTCCTGGTGCTCAAAGACGGCAAGGTCGCCTATGAGCGCTATTTCAACGGCATGGCCGAGCGCACGCTGCATCTGTCGCAGTCGATGGCGAAGTCGGTAACAGGCACCGTGTTCGGTATTCTGGTTGGGCGCGGCTTGATCGACCCGGCCAAACCGGTGAGCGCCTATCTGCCGGAGCTCGGCGCGACCGGCTGGGACGGCGCCAGCGTGCAGCATGTGCTGGATATGACCACCGGCGTGCGGTTTTCCGAGGAATACACCGACCGTTACTCCGACATCGGCCAGGTTGATGTCGCCACGGGCTGGAAGCCGGTGCCGCCGGACAGCGATCCGGATTTCCAATGGCCGCCGCATCTGTTCGAGTTGATCCTGCAGCTGAAGGACAAGGTGCGGCCGCATGGCGCCGCGTTCGAGTACCGCTCGATCGAGACCGACGTGCTTGCCTTCATCATGGAGCGGGTCACCGGTAAACGTCTGGCGCAGCTGGTGTCCGAGGAGCTGTGGCAGAAGCTCGGCGCCGACGAAAGCGCTTGCTTCACGGTCGACAGCGCCGGCTATGCGCTGGCCGATGGCGGCTTCAACGCGACGCTGCGCGATTACGCCCGCTTCGGCCAGCTGATCCTCGACAAGGGCCGCGGCATCGTGCCGGCCGACTGGATCGAGGCGACGCGCAACGGCAAGCATGGGCCGGACTTCAATCCGAGCCTGCCGGAGGGCAGCTATCGCAACCAGTTCTGGATCGAGAATCCGCGCACGCGCGCTTTGATGTGCCGAGGCGTGTTCGGGCAGATGATCCATATCGACTGGGACACCGGCATGGTCGTGGTCAAGCTTTCAAGCTATCCGGATTTCAGCAATGTCGCCTATTCGGTGGCAACGCTGAAGGCGGTGCACGCCATCGCCAAGGCGCTTGGTTGACCCACAACAAACCATCCCTCTGAGGAAACGTTCATGACCGGCAAGACTGCGTTCGAGACCCGCTACGGCTTTGCCCGCAATGAGGTGCTGCTCTCCAACTGGCGCGAAAGCCCGTTCAACCGCTGGTCGTTCCAGAACCTTGGCGAGCTGGTGCCGACCGCTCCCGTGGCGGCGACGCCGGGAAGCGTCGAAGCGCCGGTGCGGGACCTGAGCGGCCTGCTCGGCGAAAAGGTTTCGATCGCCAGCGCCCCGGAAACGGTGGCCGAATTCCTCACACGTTCGAGCAGCGACGCGCTGACGGTGATGAAGGCTGGCAAGGTCATCGGCGACTGGTTCGCGCCCAATATGGATTTCGGCGCCCGTCACATCATCTTTTCGATCAGCAAATCGGTCACCGCGATCATCGCCGGAATACTGGAAGGCGAGGGCGTGTTCGACCCGGAAGCGCCGGTGACCCAGTACATTCCGGAAGCCGCCGGTTCGGCCTATGCCGATGCAAGCTGCCGGCATGTGCTCGATATGAGCGTCAGCCTCGACTTCGAGGAGGCCTATCTCGATCCCGAAAGCGCCTTTGCCCGTTACCGTCGCGCTACGCTGTGGAATCCGGGCGGCGGCACTGAAAGCTTGCGCGAATTCATTCTGACCTTGCAGCGGCTCGAAGAACCGCACGGCAAAACCTTCCGCTACCGTTCGCCCAATTCCGATCTGCTCGGCCTGTTGCTCGAACGAGCTTCCGGCCAGCGCTTCCCGGACCTGATGCGCGAGAAACTGTGGCTGCCGCTGGGTGCTGTCAGCGAGGCTTCGATCGGCGTCGACATGGAAGGTACGGCGCGCACCGCCGGCGGCACTTCGGTGACGCCGCGCGACCTGGCGCGTATTGGCGAGATGGTGCGGCAGGGCGGCACGGCCAATGGGCGGCGCATCGTGCCGGAAGCCTGGGTGCACGATACGACTGTTGCCGGCGGCAGCGCGGAGGCTTGGCAGCGCGGCACGATGGTGCATCTGTTCCCGAAGGGCCGCTATCGCAACAAGTGGTACCAGACGGGTGCGGCAAACGGTGCTTTCTGCGGCATCGGCATCCACGGCCAATGGCTCTACGTCGATCCGAAGATGGAAGTGGTGATTGCAAAAATGGGGTCGCAGCCGGTGCCTGAAGATTATCCGCTCGAACGCGAGATCGTTGCCTTTTTCGAGGCGCTGAGCGGGATGGTCTGAGGACGAGCCAAAGCAAGGCGCTTTCCTGTGGACCTCTTTGACGCTTGAGAACACTGCGGTTGGCGTGACGGACATCAGCGCCTATGGTCGCCGCTCTTTGCGACAGGGACCAGCATGGCAGCAGACAGCAAACGCATCGCATCCATCATCGCGGCAGAGATCGGGGCGCGGCCGGAGCAGGCATCGGCAGCTATAGGGCTGCTCGATGAGGGCGCGACGGTGCCGTTTGTGGCGCGCTACCGCAAGGAGGTCACCGGCGGGCTCGACGACACCCAATTGCGCGACCTTGCCGAGCGATTGGCCTATCTGCGCGAACTCGATGCGCGCCGCGATACCATTCTCGGTTCGATCCGCGAGCAGGGCAAGCTGACCGAAGAACTTGAGGCCAAAATTGTGGCTGCCGCCACCAAGGCTGAACTGGAAGACATCTACCTGCCCTACAAGCCCAAGCGGCGCACCAAGGCCGAGATCGCCCGGGAGCGCGGGCTGGGGCCATTGGCGGAGGCTATTTTGGCCAACCGGTCGTTGGTGCCCGCCGAGGCGGCGCTGGCTTATGTGACCGAGGATGTGACCGACGCCAAGGCCGCACTGGAAGGCGCACGCGACATCCTGTCGGAACAGTTCGCGGAAAATGCCGATCTGGTCGGCAACCTTCGCACCTACATGAAGGAGCGCGCTTTCATGCGTGCCCGTGTCGTCGACGGTAAGCAGGAGGCCGGGGCGAAATTCTCCGACTATTTCGAGCACGTCGAGCGTTGGGCAAATGTTCCGAGCCACCGCGCGCTGGCCATGCTGCGCGGCCGCAACGAAGAGGTGTTGTCGCTCGACATCGAGGTCGATGCCGACGATGCCTCGCCGGTGAAGCCGGTCGAGCGGATGATCGCCAATGCCTACGCCATCGGCGGCAGCCTGCCGGGCGACCGCTGGCTGATGGAAGTCGCCGGCTGGACCTGGCGGATCAAGCTTTCGCTGCACCTGACGCTCGATTTAATGCGTGACCTGCGCGAGCGGGCGGAGGAAGAGGCGATCCATGTCTTTGCACGCAACCTCAAGGATTTGCTGCTGGCAGCGCCCGCCGGATCGCGTCCGACCATGGGGCTCGATCCCGGCATCCGCACCGGCGTCAAGGTCGCGGTGGTAGATGGCACCGGCAAGGTGCTGGCGACGACGACGGTCTATCCATTTCCGCCGCGGAACGATGTGCGCGGCACACAGGCCCAGCTCGCAGCACTCATCCGCCAGCATAAGGTCGAGCTGATCTCGATCGGCAACGGCACCGGCAGCCGCGAGACTGAAAAGCTGGTCGCCGACATGCTGTCCGACATGCCTTCGGATGGTGGGCCAAAGCCGCTCAAGGTGATCGTCAGCGAAGCCGGCGCCTCGGTCTATTCGGCCTCCGCGACAGCGGCGGCTGAGTTTCCCGGGCTCGACGTGTCGCTGCGCGGTGCGGTGTCGATCGCCAGGCGCCTGCAGGACCCGCTCGCCGAACTGGTCAAGATCGAGCCGAAATCGATCGGCGTCGGCCAGTACCAGCATGATGTCGACCAGTACCGGCTTGGCCGCTCGCTGGAGGCGGTGGTGGAGGACGCGGTGAATGCTGTCGGCGTCGATCTCAACACCGCCTCGGCGCCGCTTTTGGCCCGCGTGTCAGGCCTAGGCGCGTCGCTTGCCGATGCCATTGTCGCGCATCGCGATGCGACCGGGCCGTTCGCCAGCCGCAAGGAGCTGCTCAAGGTAGCGCGGCTCGGACCGCGCGCGTTCGAACAGTCCGCAGGCTTCCTGCGCATTGCCAATGGCAGCGAGCCGCTCGACGCCTCGTCGGTCCATCCGGAAGCCTATGGCGTGGCCAAGAAGATCGTCGCCGCCTGCGGTCGCGATGTGCGCTCGCTGATGGGAGACAGTGCCGCGCTCAAGGCGCTCGATCCGCGAGTCTTCGTCGACGAACGCTTCGGCCTGCCGACGGTGCGCGACATCATTGCCGAACTGGAAAAGCCCGGCCGCGATCCGCGCCCCGGCTTCAAGACCGCGACCTTTGCCGATGGCATCGACGATATCAAGGATCTGAAGCCCGGCATGCTTCTCGAAGGCACCGTCACCAATGTCGCGGCCTTCGGCGCCTTCGTCGATATAGGCGTGCATCAGGACGGGCTGGTGCACGTCTCGCAACTCGCCGACCGCTTCATCAAGGACGCGCATGAGGTGGTGAAGGCCGGCGACGTGGTGAAGGTGCGGGTCGTCGATGTCGACATCAAGCGCAAGCGCATCGCGCTGTCCATGCGCAAGGACGGCGGCGAGGGCGGGACGCCGAAGGGGCCGCGCGACAATGGCGGCGGCAAGCCGGCGCAACCTTCGCCGATGCCGCAGCGTCAGCCGGAACGACCGGCACAGCAAGGCGCGTTTGGCGCAGCACTGGCCGATGCCTTGAAGCGGAAGTAGCCTCGAATGGTTCCTTGCAATCGCTAGAGCGTTATCTACCATCCTTGTGTGGAGATACGCGCGATATGGCAAGTTTCGAGAAAGTGAGTGTCCAAGAGTTGGGGCGTCTTGGGACGAGGGCATGGCGAGTGGCAGTTCGGTCGATGGAGACCAGGCTTTCGCCCGGATCAAAAGCAAGCTCGATGCGAAAGTTGCCGAACGCAAGTCGCAAAAACGCTGCGCTTCCAGCCGGAAACCGTGCCGATGAAGCGGAAGTAGCTACCAGGCCAGAACGGCCGGTTCCTTCTCAACCTGGCCCAGCAGCCAGTCGCGAAAGCTGACGACGGGCGGGTGGCCGCGCTTGTCGTTCGGGACGACGAGGTAGTAGGCGCTGCGGCTTTGCATCGGCTGTCCCGGCGCCGGCACGAGCTGACCGCGCTGCAATTCGCCGGCGATAAGAACTTGCGGCAGGAGCGCGACGCCAAGCCCCGCCATGCAGGCTTGGGCAACGGTGCCGAATTGCTCGAACTGCATGCCGGGTCCGATCGGTGCGCTCAAGCCCTGTTCCTCGAACCATTCGCCCCAGGCCCCGGGACGCGTCGCCATGTGCAGCAGCGGCAGGCGGCTGATGTCGGCCGCCGTGGTGATATCGCGGCTGGCAAGGAAGTCGGGCGAAACCACCGGCATCACGGTTTCGCGCATCAACAATGTGGAATCGGCGTCCGGCCAGTCGGGCTGGCCATGATGGATGGCGGCGTCGAGCCGCTCGCGGGCGAAGTCGAAGCGGCCGATGCGGGTGACAAAGTTGATGGTGATGTCAGGGTTTTCTGCGACGAAATCCGGGATCAGAGGCATCAACCAGCGCGTGCCGAAGGTCGGCAGTATGGCGAGGTTCAGCATGCCGCTATGCCGATTGCTCATCAATCCGAGCGCGGCGTCGCGCAATTGCCCGAGTGCCGCCCGCACGGCTTCGGCATAGATTTCGCCCGCCGTGGACAGCCGAACATTGCGGCTGTCGCGCTCGAACAGCCGGCGGCCGAACTGTTCCTCCAGAAGGGCTATCTGGCGGCTGACGGCCCCTTGGGTCAAATCGAGTTCCTGGGCGGCAGCGGTGAAGGAGCCAAGGCGGGCCACGGCCTCGAAGGCGGCAAGGGCGCTGGTGCTGGGCAAAAGCCGGCGTTGGACGTTCATGATCCATTACTAAACCTCATTGATCGGTGATGCAATTTTGTTTGATTTTTCCGAAGCGGAGGTGGATAAGCCCGAGCACTTCAAGATTTTGGGAGAGAGCGAAGCCATGGCCGCCGACAAGAACGCGTTCGTCTGGGAAGACCCCTTCCTGATCGAGAACCAGCTTTCCGAGGATGAGCGCATGGTGCGCGATGGCGCGGCCGCCTTTGCCGCCGACAAGCTCGCGCCGCGCATCGAGGAGGCCTATCTCGAGGAAAAGACCGACGCCGGCATTTTTCGCGAGATGGGCGAGGCCGGCCTGCTCGGCATCACCATTCCCGAGGAATATGGCGGGCTCGGCGCCAATTACGTCACCTACGGGTTGGTGGCGCGCGAGGTCGAGCGGGTCGATTCCGGCTACCGCTCGATGATGTCGGTGCAATCGTCGCTGGTGATGTACCCCATCCATGCCTATGGCACGGAAGAGCAGCGCAAGAGATACCTGCCGAAGCTGGCTTCGGGCGAATGGATCGGCTGTTTCGGCCTGACCGAGCCGGATGCCGGTTCCGATCCGGGCGGCATGAAGACGCGGGCCGAGAAGACGGCGAACGGCTACAAGATTTCCGGCTCGAAAATGTGGATATCCAACGCGCCGATCGCCGACGTGTTCGTGGTCTGGGCGAAGCTGAAGGGCGACAACGGCAAGGACGAAATCCGCGGTTTCGTGCTGGAGAAGGGCATGAAGGGGCTGTCGGCGCCGAAGATCGGCGGCAAGCTCAGCCTTAGGGCCTCGATCACCGGCGAGGTGGTGATGGAAGGCGTCGAGGTTGGCGAAGACGCGCTGCTGCCCAACGCCAGGGGCCTCGGCGGCCCATTCGGCTGCCTCAACCGGGCCCGCTACGGCATTTCCTGGGGCGCGATGGGCGCCGCCGAGGATTGCTGGCACCGGGCCCGGCAGTATGGACTCGACCGCAAGCAGTTCGGCAAGCCGCTCGCCGGCACGCAGCTGTTCCAGAAAAAGCTCGCCGACATGCAGACCGAGATCGCGCTCGGCCTGCAGGGCTCGCTGCGCGTCGGGCGGCTGATGGATGAAGGCAAGATGGCCCCAGAAATGATCTCCATCGTCAAGCGCAACAATTGCGGCAAGGCGCTTGACATCGCCCGCCAGGCCCGCGACATGCATGGCGGCAACGGCATCCAGATCGGCTACCACGTCATGCGCCACGCGCAGAACCTGGAGACGGTCAACACCTATGAAGGCACGCATGACGTGCATGCGCTGATCCTTGGCAGGGCTCAGACGGGGATACAGGCGTTTTTCTGAGCCCTCTGCTTCGTCCGGCACTGCGGGGCAGGATCTTTTCAGGGCAGGATGTGAACAGGATCGTTCTGCACGTTGCATTCTTCGGCTGATGTCCCGGCATGGATCCCGGGGTCTGCGCCGCGTCGCTTCGCTCCTTGCTTCGCCCCAGGATGACGAAGGCGCGAAGGGCTTCGCTAACCCCGACGTCTAAGGCAGGCACGGGCGGTGACCCCGCCGCTAAGCACGGTTCCGCGGTCGTTAGCTGCTTAATTTAGGTGCAGCGCAACATCTCTGCTTGGAGAATGGCCAATAGATGTGTCAGGGTTCGGCTGAAGAAACGCCGATCTCCGGGGCCCCATGGCAATACTGGCAGCCGTCTACCACCTGACCCATTACAAATATGACCGGCCGGTGGTTCTCGGGCCCCAGGTCATCAGGCTGCAGCCGGCACCGCATTCCCGCACCAAGGTGCTCAGCCATTCGCTGAACGTCGGGCCGGCGAACCACTTCGTCAATCTGCAGCAGGACCCCTACGGCAATTTCCTCGCCCGCTTCGTCTTCCCGGAACCGGTGACGGAATTGAAGATCGAGGTCGACCTCGTCGCCGACATGACGGTCTACAATCCGTTCGATTTCTTCGTCGAACCATCGGCCGAGACCTTCCCGTTCGAGTACCCCGAAGACATCAGGGACGATCTCGCCATCTACCGCACGCCGGAGCCGGCGGGGCCGCTGCTGTCTGCTTTCCTCGCAAACATCGACCGTAGCGCCACCAACACCGTCAACTTCGTCGTCGACCTCAATGCGCGGCTGCAGCGCGAAATCGCCTATATCGTGCGGATGGAAACCGGCGTGTTCTCGCCGGAGGAAACGCTGGCCGCGAAAAAGGGATCGTGCCGGGATTCGAGCTGGCTGCTGGTGCAAATCCTCAGGAATCTCGGCATCGCCGCTCGTTTCGTCTCCGGCTATCTGATCCAGCTGAAGCCCGATCTGGTCGCGCTCGATGGCCCAGCCGGGACCGCCGTAGACTTCACCGACCTGCACGCCTGGTGCGAGGTCTATCTGCCGGGCGCCGGCTGGATCGGCTTCGATCCGACGTCCGGCCTGCTCACCGGCGAAAGCCATGTGCCGCTGGCGGCCACGCCGCATTTCCGCAACGCCGCACCCATTTCCGGCATGGCGAGCTTCGCCAATGTCGAATTCGGCTTCGACATGCGTGTCGACCGCATCGCCGAACATCCGCGCATCACCAAGCCATTCTCGGACGAAAGCTGGCAGGCGCTGGATGTGCTGGGCAACAAGGTCGACGCCGCACTTCAAGCGGGCGACGTCAGGCTGACCATGGGCGGCGAGCCGACCTTTGTCTCCATCGACGATTTCGAGTCCGCCGAGTGGAACACCGCCGCCGTCGGCCCGACCAAGCGCGAAAAGGCCGATGCGCTGATCCGTAAATTGTGCGAACGCTTCGCGCCGGGCGGCTTCCTCCACTACGGCCAGGGCAAATGGTATCCGGGCGAGAGCCTGCCGCGTTGGACCTTCTCGCTGTATTGGCGCACCGACGGCCAGCCGGTGTGGAGCGATCCGTCGCTGATCGCACACGAAAAGAGCGATGCGGAGGTCGGGCCGCAGCAAGCCGAAAGCTTGCTGACGGCAATCGCCGGCGAACTCGGCATCGACAAGGCGATGGTCAGCGAGGCCTATGAGGACCCGGCCGAATGGCTGCTCAAGGAAGGCAAGCTGCCCGACAATGTCGATCCGTCCAACTCCAAGCTGGAAGACCCGGAAGAGCGCAGCCGCATGGCGAAAGTGTTCGAGCGCGGGCTGACCAGGCCGTCCGGCTACGTGCTGCCGGTGCAGCGCTGGAACAGCCAGGCTTCGGACCCGCGCTGGCGCTCGGAGAAGTGGAAGACACGGCGCGGGCGGCTGTTCCTGGTGCCGGGCGATTCGCCTGTCGGTTACCGCCTGCCGCTGGGCACGCTGCCCTATGTGCCGCCGGCGCAGTTCCCCTATATTGTGCCGGTCGATCCGTCGCTGCCGCGTGGACCGCTGCCGGCGCGGGAAGCCATACTGCCAGAACCGGCTCCGGCCGAGCTGGAAGGCGCCGACGAGATGGCACGACGCCAGCAGGCGATTTCTTTCACGGCGACGACCGGCCAGCAGGATAGGGTCGAACAGGAGATCACCGAGATCGGCGGCGCTGTGCGTACAGCACTTTCGGTCGAGCCGCGCGATGGCAGGCTGTGCGTCTTCATGCCGCCGGTCGAGGCGCTGGAAGACTATCTCGAGCTCGTCGCAGCCGCAGAAAACGCGGCCAAGGCGATCGGCCTTCCCGTGCATATCGAAGGCTATGGACCGCCGCACGATCCGCGCCTCAACGTCATCAGGGTGGCACCCGATCCCGGCGTCATCGAGGTCAACATCCATCCGGCTGCCAACTGGCAGGACTGCGTGGCGACGACGACGGCGATTTACGAGGAAGCACGGCAGACACGGCTTGGCGCCGACAAGTTCATGATCGATGGCCGCCACACCGGTACCGGCGGCGGCAACCATGTCGTCGTCGGCGGCGCAACGCCCAATGACAGCCCGTTCCTGCGCCGGCCCGATCTGTTGAAGAGCCTGGTGCTGCAATGGCAGCGGCGCCCGTCGCTATCCTATTTATTCTCCGGCCTGTTCATCGGCCCGACTAGCCAAGCGCCTCGCTTCGACGAGGCGCGGCACGACTCACTTTACGAACTCGAGATCGCGATGGCGCAGGTGCCGCACCCGGGCCAGGGCAACCCACCGCTGCCTTGGCTGGTCGACCGACTGTTTCGCAACCTGTTGACCGATGTCACCGGCAATACGCACCGCTCGGAAATCTGCATCGACAAGCTGTTTTCGCCCGATGGCCCGACCGGCCGGCTTGGGCTTGTCGAGTTCCGCGGTTTCGAGATGCCGCCCAATGCGCGCATGTCGCTGGCGCAGCAATTGCTGGTGCGCGCCATCATCGCCAGTGCGTGGAAGAACCCGCTTGATGGCCGCTTCGTGCGCTGGGGCACCTCGCTCCATGACCGTTTCATGCTGCCGCACTATGTCTGGGCGGATTTCCTCGACGTGCTCGACGACCTCAAGCTCAACGGGTTCGAATTCCGGCCGGAATGGTTCGATGCCCAGCTGGAGTTCCGCTTTCCGTTCTGCGGCGAAGTCCAGCATGCCGGCATCAAGCTGGAACTGCGGCAGGCGCTGGAGCCGTGGCATGTGATGGGTGAGCAAGGCGCCATCGGCGGCACCGTGCGCTTCGTCGATTCCTCGGTCGAACGGCTGCAGGTCAGGACCGAAGGCCTCAACCCGGAACGTCATGCCATTGTCTGCAATGGCCGAATCGTGCCGATGAAGGTCACTGACAATCGCGAGGTCGCGGTGGCCGGTGTGCGCTTCAAGGCCTGGCAGCCTTCGTCGGGCCTGCATCCGGCGCTGCCGGTCAACACGCCTTTGGTCTTCGACATTTACGACCGTTGGTCGGGGCGGGCGGTGGGCGGCTGCGTCTACCATGTCGCGCATCCAGGTGGGCGCAGCTACGACACTTTCCCGGTCAACGGCAATGAGGCCGAGGCGAGGCGTCTCGCCCGCTTCGAGCCGCGCGGCCATACGCCGTCGGCCTATGTGCTGCGCAATGAAGAAGCCTCTGAAGACTTCCCCATGACCCTTGACCTCAGGCGGCCAGCAAGACTCTGATCAGCGATGGCAAAGGGGAATCAGAAAAAGGTCCGCGGCAAGCCGCTGAGGCACAGTCTGCTGGAGCACTACCAGCCGATTGACGGCGTCGTCGACGAGATGGTCGATGCTTCGGGCCATCCGCGTCCGGCCTGGGCGCCCTTCATCGAGGCGCTGGAGGAGCTGGGTCCCGAAAAGCTCGGCCAGCGCTTTGCCCGCGCCGACCAGTATCTGCGCGATGCCGGGGTCTACTACCGCGTCTACGACAAGGCCGGCGCCAATGAGCGCGAATGGCCGTTGGCGCATATCCCGCTGCTGATCGAAGACAAGGAATGGGCAGGGATCAGCGCCGGTCTCGTCCAGCGGGCCGACCTTTTCGAGGAGATAGTCGCTGATATCTACGGCCCGAACCGGCTGATCGAGAAGGGAATCCTGCCGGCAGGCCTGATTGCGGCGAGCCCCGAATATTTGCGCCCCGTCGTCGGCACCATGCCGGCCAGCGGTCATTTCCTGCATTTTTGCGCCTTCGAGCTCGGCCGTGGGCCGGATGGAAGCTGGTGGGTGCTGGGCGACCGCACGCAGGCGCCGTCGGGCGCCGGCTTTGCGCTGGAAAACCGCGTCGCCACGACGCGGGCTTTGTCCGACGTCTATGGCGAGATGCATGTGCATCGCCTGGCCGGTTTCTTCCGCCGCTTTCGCGATGCGCTAATCGGCATGGCGAAGGAGAATGACGGCCGCGTCGCCATTCTGACGCCGGGGCCGCTCAACGAGACCTATTACGAGCACGCCTATATCGCCCGCTATCTCGGCATCATGCTGCTCGAGGGCGAGGATCTGACCGTCGCCGGCGGCAAGCTTATGGTGCGCACGGTTTCGGGGCTGATGCCGATCAGCGTGCTGTGGCGGCGGCTCGATGCCGCCTTCGCCGATCCGCTGGAACTGCGGCCAGACTCGCATATCGGCACCCCGGGGCTGGTCGAGGCGATCCGCCGCGGCACGGTTTCGACGGTCAATGCGCTGGGTTCGGGCTTGATGGAAACCCGGGCGCTGCTCGCCTTCCTGCCGAAGATTTCGCGCGCATTGCGCGGCGAAGAACTTCTGTTGCCAAGCGTCGCCACCTGGTGGTGCGGGCAAGCAACCGAACGGGCCCATGTGCTTGCCAATATCGATCGCATGGTGATCGGTCCGGCGCTGTCGACGCGGCTGGCCTTCGAGGATGACGGACAGACCAGGCTCGGTTCGGCACTGACGCCGGAGGAACGCATCGCGCTGATCGCGCGCATCGAGAGCGATGGCAGCGGTTTCGTCGGCCAGGAAGCGGTGACGCTGTCGACGACGCCGGTCTATGTCGGCGGCTGGCTGGAACCGCGACCGGCAAGCCTGCGCGTTTATCTGGCGCGCACGCCCGATGGCTGGACGGTAATGCCGGGCGGTTTCGCCCGTGTCGGCCTTTCGCTCGACCCGACGGCCATCGCCATGCAGCGCGGCGGCCAGGCGGCCGACGTCTGGGTGGTCAGCGACCGGTCGGTCGAGCGCGAGACGCTGCTGCCGCAGGAGCATGACAGCTTCGTCCGCACCATGCCGGGCAGCCTGCCCAGCCGCGCGGCGGAAAACCTGACCTGGCTCGGCCGCTATATCGAGCGCTCGGAGGATACGGTTCGCATCCTGCGCGCCTATCATGTGCGGCTGGCCGAGACGTCCGATCCTGACATGCTGCTGCTCGCCGATATCAGGGACTATCTCGAACCCTTCGGCATCGATCTCGAAGCGGCCATTCCGCCCGGATTGATCGGCACGCTGGACAGCGCCGTCTACAGCGCCGGACAGATCCGCGACCGCTTTTCGCCCGATGGCTGGCTGGCGCTGAAGGACCTGTCGAAGACCATTCATCAGTTCGCCACCACGGTGGCGCCGGGTGACGACGCGACACGGGCGATGACGGTCATGCTGCGCAAGTTGGCCGGCTTTTCCGGCCTGTTGCACGAGAATATGTACCGTTTCACCGGCTGGCGTTTCCTCGAGATCGGCCGGCGGATCGAGCGCGGCATCCAGATCGCCCGTACGCTAGCCCGACTGACAAGGTCCGGTGCGCCGGACGGCTCGCTCGACATGATGCTGGAGATCGGTGACAGCGTCATGACCCACCGCCGGCAATATCCGGTGCGGGCCGGACGGCGCACGGTGATCGACCTCTTGGCGCTCGACCCACTCAACCCGCGCTCGATCCTGTTCCAGCTCGAACGGCTGAAGGCGGAGATCGGCCTGTTGCCATCGGTTGGGCCGGAGGGGCATATGTCGGTCGCGGCCAAGGAAATCCTGCAGCTCAACACGGCAATTGCCGTCATGGAGCCATCGGAGATGTCGGCGGAGGTGCTGGACGATCTCGCAACTGAGATCGGCAACCTCTACAGCAGCCTGGCTAAAGCGTATTTCGGTTAACATGCTGTACGATATCAGGCTTCATCTCAGCTACGATTATGACGCCGCGGCCGGTGGCAGCCGGCATCAGGTGCGTGTATTGCCGCCGACCATTGCCGGCGTGCAGCGCGTGATCGCGGCCTCGCTTTCGTTTGTGCCGACCCCATCGGAGCGCACGGATTTTGCCGATTTCTTTGGCAACAATGTCACCGCGATCGCCTTTCGCGACGTCCATGACGGGCTCGACATCAGAATGAGCGCGCGCGTGTCGGTGTCACGGCCGGAGCCTGGGCTCGACGTGTCGCCCGATCTGCAGCGCCTGCGGGAAGAACTCGGCGCCGTACGGTCACTGGGGCCGGATGCACCGCATCACTTTCTCGCCGCCAGCGATCATGCCGGCATCGATGCGGCGATCACCGCCTATGCCTGCGACAGCGCCGGCGGCTCGACGGTCGGCATGGCCATCGATCTGTGCAACCGCATCCACCGCGACTTCACCTATGACGGGGAAGCGACCACGGTGCGTACCGGGGCCAGCGATGCCTTCCGTTTGAAGCGGGGCGTGTGCCAGGACTTCTCCCACATCATGATCGCCGGCCTGCGCGGGCTAGGTATTCCTGCGGGTTATGTCAGCGGCTTCCTGCGCACCATTCCACCGAAAGGGAAGCCGCGGCTCGAAGGCGCCGATGCCATGCATGCCTGGGTCAAGGTGTGGTGTGGGCGCGATGCCGGCTGGCAGGAATTCGACCCGACCAATGGCATGCGGGCCAGCAACGACCACATCACCGTTGGCTATGGCCGCGACTATTCCGACGTGGCTCCGATCGTCGGCGTGCTGAAAACCACCGGCGGCCAGGTCGGCGACCAGGCCGTCGACGTCATTCCGGTCGCGCTTGAGAAGGCCTGACAGCCTCGAAGCACAGCTTCTCAACAACGGCGATGCCCGTTATGCTCGGTTGAAACTTCGGGGAGGATCGGTCGGCAGGCATGCTGATGCGGAGTTCGGTATTGACGGCAATCAGTGTCATCATCCCGGCGCACAATGCGGCGGCAACCATAGCGGCCACGCTGGCCTCGCTTCGTTCCGAAGCCGAGGTTATTGGCGAGGTGCTGCTGGTCGACGATTCCTCCTCGGACGGGACGGCAGAAGCCGCGCTGAATGCCGCCACGCAATTCTCGTTGCCGTTGCGCGTGCTCATGAGCAACTGCCGGGACGCGGGCGGCTCCCGCAATGTGGCGCTGGCGCAGGCGCAATGCTCCTGGATCTACCTGATCGACGCCGACGACTTGCATCTGGAGGGCGGGCTGCGGTCGATGCTGGTCCGGGCGGGGGCGCAGCCGGCCGCCGACATGGTGATCGGCGCCTACCGTCGGCGCACCGATGGCGAGAACCGGAACCTCAAGCTTCCAGCCGGCTACATAGAAGACGGTATAGCCAATGCCTCGGCCTATCTGGAAGGTCACATTCGCTCGATCGCCGTGGGCAGTGCGCTGGTTTCCCGGCGCGTCGTCGGCGACACGCGCTTCCCGACCGGGCTTGCCTATGACGAGGACACGCTGTTCTGGTCCAGGCTGATGGGCAGGGCGTCGCTTGCCCTGATCGTGCATCCCGTCATGATCTACCACGTTTCGGCAGTGCGTTCCGATGATCGCTTCATCACCAGGCCGGTGCGCCGCTTTCTCGACTGGCGGCTGGCGCTGCGCGAGCTGACTGACTGTGGCATCCCACTGTCGTCGCTAAAGACCAGGGAGGGGCTGGTCGCCCTCAAGATCGCCCGGGTTCACTATGCGCGCGGCGATCTGGAGACGGCGGCGCGGTTCCTGAGGATCGCGGCGGCGGCGCCGAAGGTGCGGTCGAACACCTGGCGTTGCAGGCGCTACCAGCTGAAGCTGGCGCTGCGGCGCTGGTTTTCCTCTCCGCGCGTCCAGTTGCAACGTGCCTGAATCAGCCCCGCCGCAGCTTGCCGTCATTGTCATCGGCTATCGCGCGCCGGCTCAAATCGTCGAGGCGGTGACATCCCTGCTGGATCAGGATGAGCCGCTCGAGATCATGGTGGTCAACTCGGGCGGAGGCGAGGTCCTGGCGCTGCTGACCGGCGCCGGGGTCAAGGTGCCAGTGATCGAGGTCGGTCGAAGGCTGTTTGTAGGCGCAGCCCGCAACCTCGGCATTGCGGCCACCAAAGCGCCTTTCGTTGCCTTTCTTGCCGATGATTGCCTCGCCTGTTCGGGCTGGGCCGAGGCACGGATGCAGCGGCATCTGGCTGGCGACCGCGCCGTGGCGAGCGCGATGGTGAATAGCCATCCGCGCAATCTGATCGCCTGTGCGGCTCATCTGATCATGTTCATGCGACGGCTTCCCGGTCTGCCGTCGGATCGTGCGCTGCGTTACGGCGTGTCGTTCGATCGGCGGCTGTTCGATGAATATGGCTTGTTCGATGAAACCATGCCTGCTGCCGAAGACACCGAATTCCTGGGGCGGCTGCCGCAGGAACTGCAGCCGGTCTGGGAGCCTAAGGTGCAAACCGTTCATCGCAACGAAACCCGGCTGTCCAGATTGCTTGCCGATCAGTACAGGCGCGGCTGTCGCCGCGGCGATTACCTCGCAGCGTCCGCCCTGAACAGTCCGTTTCGGTGTTTTCGCGACACGTTTCGCGATCGGCGGAATGCCCGCAAGCTGGTGAAGATCGGGCTTTCCGATCGGGATCGAACTTTCGCGATGATGTCGATGCCAATTGTCTGGCTTGCCCTGCTGGTCAAATCCGTGGGTGTCTATATTGGCGTGCGAAATCGCGTGAAAGCGGCAACAAGAAAATGATAAGGAGCCAAATCAAACCTCGACGCTGGCGACGGAGCCGACTGTTCTGGACGCGCCAGAGAACGGTCGCAGTTTTCAGCTATCGTTATGACGCGCATCTGGTTGCCGATCTGATCACCAACATCGATCCGGTCGTTGACGGCTGGATTGCCTATGACGATCGTGGGGCGACCGGCGTGTTCAGCAGCGAGCCGCAGCGGCGGCGGATCTTACTCGACGCAGCGCATGAAGCTGCTGCCGACTGGATCCTGGCTATTGATCCCGATGAGCGGCTGGAACGCGGTACCGCGGAGCGGATCGGACAGCTGACGGGGGATTACAGGCGTATGGCCTGGGGGTTCCGGCTCCGCGAATTGTATTCGCCGACCGAGTACCGGGTCGACGGGCTGTGGGCCGAAAAGTTCCAGTATCGTCTGTTCAGAGCCTACGATCCGGCGAAGTACCGACCAGAGGACCTGCATGGGCTCTGGTATCCTCCCGATCTTGGTTTCAAGGCCCGCAACAGCGGGCTCAACCTCTATCATTTGAAAATGATGGAGCCGAAGCGGCGGATCGCCCGCCGCAATCTCTACCACCACCTCGATCCAAAGGGGCTTCTGCAGGATGTGGGCTATGACTACCTTGCCGATGAGGCAGGGGCCGTGTTCGAACAGATTCCGCCCGGGCGCGACTACCATCCGCCTCACGTCGACGATGGCGGCCTCTGGATGGCCGTGCCGGCTGGTGCCACCATTGGTGGACCCGACCACATTCCATAGCAACGCGGTGGAACCAGCAGTCGGCCTGGCGCTTATCTACGAGAAAAATCTCGTGGAGCGGGCATGCTTGACAAATCTGGGACGCCATCCGGCCGGTCGGCTGCCGGACAGGGGGACGATGGAGCGCCGAAGAACGGCGCGCAGACCGCTGCCGAACAGGCCTCGCTCACCTATATCAGCGACAGCGAGCCGGGGATCCGGCGCCTGAAGGCGGGCGAAGGCTTTTCCTACAAGGGCGCGAAAGGACAGGCCGTCGGCGCGGCAGCCATTGCCCGCATCAAGGCGCTGGCCATTCCGCCGGCATGGACGGATGTGTGGATCTCGCCCGATCCCGCCGGCCACATCCAGGCGACCGGCCGCGACCAGCGCGGGCGCAAACAGTACCGCTACCATCCGCTGTGGGCCGCCGAGCGCGACGGCGCCAAATACTCCAGCCTTGTCGCCTTTGCCGAAAGCCTGCCGGAGCTGCGCCGCCGGATCGATGCCGATCTGCGCCGCCGTGGCCTGCCGGCCGAGCGCGTCGTGGCGGCAATTGTCTGGCTGCTCGACAACACGATGATCCGGGTCGGCAATGCCGCCTATGCCCGCGACAACAAGAGCTTTGGGCTGACGACGCTACGCGACCGCCACGTCGACATCAAGGGATCCAGCCTGCGCTTTGCCTTCAAGGGCAAGTCCGGCAAGGAATGGAAGTTGAAGCTGGTCGACCGCCGCATCGCCCGGGTCGTGCGCGGCGCGCAGGATATTCCGGGGCAGCAACTGTTCCAATATCTCGACGAGGACGGCGAGAGGCATGGAGTGCGCTCCGACGATGTCAACCGCTATATCCGCGACGCGATCGGCGCCAATTTCAGCTCCAAGCATTTCCGCACCTGGGGCGGCACCATCCATGCCGCGTCGCTGTTTGCGCGGACGGAGCTTCCCCAAAGCCAGGCGCAGACCAAGCGTGTGATGAACGCGGTCATCGACAAGGTGGCCGAGCGGCTCGGTAACACACGCGCCGTCTGCCGCAAATGCTACATCCATCCACAGGTTTTCGAAGCCTGGGTGGAAGGGCGGCTGCTTAGCGAAATGACCGAGGCCAACAAGCGCAAGCGATCGATAGACGGTCTCGATGATGAAGAGGCTCTTGTGCTGAGATGGTTGAAGGCAAGCGAAGGCTGACAAAATGGCGTAACTTTTTTGTCGACGCCATGTCGGCATAGGCCCTACTGTTTCGTCCTTTGAGACAGAAAAGGACCTCCCATGCTCTACGCTATCCTCTGCTATGCCTCCGAAGATGTCGTCTCCTCCTGGAGCAAGGCACAGGATGACGAGGTCATGGCAAAGCTCATGCATGTGCAGGAAAAATACGCTCAAGCCGGCCGGCTTGGGCCGGTGGCGCGGCTTTTGCCCACCACCGCCGCGACGACGCTGCGCAAGGTCAAGGGCGAATCGGTCGTCATCGACGGCCCGTTTGCCGAGACCAAGGAACAGTTCCTCGGCTTCTACACGCTGGAATGCGCCGATCTCGACGAGGCCGTCGAGTTCGCGCGCGAGCTTTCCGAGGTTAATCCCAGCGGCGGATCCTATGAGATCCGACCGGTTTCCGTCTTCAACCCAACCAGAGTAGCCACATGACAGACCTCGCCTGGATAAGCTCGGCGATCAGCGCTGCCCGCCCGCAGGCTATGGGTGCGCTGCTGCGCTATTTCCGCAATCTCGATACGGCGGAGGAAGCTTTCCAGGACGCGTGCCTGAGGGCACTCAAGAACTGGCCGCAGAACGGGCCGCCGCGCGATCCTGCGGCCTGGCTGATCTTTGTCGGCCGCAATACCGGCATCGACGCGGTGCGCAAGCGCGCCAAGCAGGCGCCGATGCCGGAAGAGGACCAGATCTCGGACCTCGAAGATGCCGAGAGCGATATCGCCGAACGGCTGGACGGCGCCCACTACCGCGACGACATATTGCGGCTCTTGTTCATCTGCTGCCATCCGGATCTGCCGCCTACGCAGCAGATCGCGGTGGCGTTGCGCATCGTCTCCGGTCTCACCGTCAAACAGATCGCGCGTGCGTTCCTGGTCGGCGAAAGCGCCATGGAACAGCGCATCACGCGCGCCAAGGCGCGCATTGCAGATGCCGGCGTGCCGTTCGAGACGCCCGGCGCGGTCGAGCGCTCGGAGCGGCTCGCCGCCGTCGCCGCCATGGTCTATCTGATCTTCAACGAAGGTTATTCCACCAACAGCGGCGAGGCGCCGGCGCGTGCGCCGCTTTGCGAGGAAGCGATCCGGCTGGCTCGCCTGTTGCTGCGGCTGTTCCAGACCGAGCCGGAGATCATGGGCCTGACGGCATTGCTTTTGCTGCAGCATGCGCGCGCGCCGGCCCGCTTCGACGAGAATGGCGAGATCGTGCTGCTCGACGACCAGGACCGCTCGCTGTGGAGCCGCAAGATGATCGACGAAGGCCTGGCGCTGGTCGACAAGGCCCTGCGCCACCAGAAGCCCGGACCCTACCAGGTGCAGGCGGCGATCGCCGCCCTTCATGCGCGGGCGGCAACCCCCGAGGAGACCGACTGGACAGAGATCGACCTGCTCTACAGCCTGCTGGAGGCGATGCAACCTTCGCCGGTGGTGACGCTGAACCGTGCCGTTGCGGTCGCCAAGGTGCGCGGGCCGGAAGCTGCCCTTGCCATGATCGAGCCGCTAGGCGAGAGGCTGTCCGGCTATTTCCACTTCTTCGGCCTCAAGGGCGGTCTGTTGATGCAGCTCGGCCGTGGCGAAGAGGCGCGTGTCGCCTTCGATCGCGCCATTGCGTTGGCCAACACGGCAGCGGAAGCCGCCCATATCCGCATGCATATCGACCGGCTGATGCGAGACGGAGCCGTGAAGGCGCCGGCGAAGACAGCGCACTAAGCCTGTTTCTCCTCTGGCTCAATCGTGCAATCCCGGCTTGGACCATGCCGGGGTGGCGATTTTCCCCTGAACCGAGTAATGGCACGCCATGACAGCGCCTGCGGCATGCGGGCGATAATGGCGCCAAGGCTCGACCGCCGCCCTATGATGGCGAGCGGATCTGAAAGGGATGAAAATGACGATAGCGAAGGAAACGGCCGAACTTCTGGCGAAACTGGGTGTGGCCAAGGACGCGCTGACCGGCGGCGACCTCGTCGTGCGCAGTCCGGTGACGGGTGAACAGATCGCGGCGCTGAAGACGATTTCGCCGGCCGATGCGGCCAAGACCATCGATGCCGCGCACACGGCGTTCCAGGTTTGGCGGATGGTGCCGGGTCCCCGGCGCGGCGAACTGGTGCGGCTGCTCGGCGAGGAGTTGCGCGCGCACAAAACCGAGCTTGGCCGGCTGGTGTCGGTCGAGGTCGGCAAGATCCCGTCGGAAGGCCTCGGCGAAGTCCAGGAAATGATCGACATCTGCGATTTCGCCGTCGGCCTTTCCCGCCAGCTCTACGGTCTGACTATCGCCACCGAGCGTCCGGGACATCGCATGATGGAGACCTGGCATCCGCTCGGCGTCGTCGGCGTCATTTCGGCCTTCAACTTCCCGGTCGCGGTGTGGTCGTGGAACGCGGCGCTGGCGCTGGTCTGCGGCGATGCCGTGGTGTGGAAGCCCTCGGAAAAGACGCCGCTGACGGCGCTCGCCTGCGAGGCGATTTTTGCCGGCGCGGTCAAGCGCTTCGGCGCGGATGCGCCGCAGGGCCTGGCACCGGTGCTGATTGGCGACCGCTCCGTCGGCGAGATCCTGGTCGACCACCCGAAGGTGGCGCTGGTTTCTGCCACCGGCTCGACCCGCATGGGCCGGGATGTCGGCCCGCGGCTGGCCAAGCGCTTTGCCCGCGCCGTGCTCGAGCTCGGCGGCAACAATGCCGGCATCGTCTGCCCGACCGCCGATCTCGACATGGCGCTGCGCGCCATCGCCTTTGGCGCCATGGGCACCGCGGGCCAGCGCTGCACGACGCTGCGGCGCCTGTTCGTGCATGACAGCGTCTATGACGCGCTGCTGCCGCGGCTGAAGAAGGCCTATGAGAGCGTCTCGGTGGGCAATCCGCTGGAGACGTCTTCGCTCGTCGGGCCGCTGATCGACAAGGCGGCGTTCGACGCCATGCAGAAGGCGCTCAAGGAAGCCACCGCTCACGGTGGCAAGCTGACCGGCGGTTCGCGGGTCGAGAATGGCCATCCCGATGCTTATTACGTGCATCCGGCGCTGGTCGAAATGCCGAAGCAGGTGGCTCCCGTCACCGAAGAAACCTTCGCGCCGATCCTCTATGTGATGAAGTACTCCGATTTCGATGCCGTGCTCGACGAGCACAATGCGGTCGGCGCCGGACTGTCGTCGTCGATCTTCACCCGCGATCTGCAGGAATCCGAGCGCTTTCTCGGCGTCGATGGTTCGGATTGCGGCATCGCCAACGTCAACATCGGCACGTCGGGCGCCGAGATCGGCGGCGCGTTCGGCGGCGAGAAGGAAACCGGCGGCGGCCGCGAGAGCGGCTCCGATGCCTGGAAGGCCTATATGCGCCGCGCCACCAACACGGTGAACTATTCCAAGGCGCTGCCGCTGGCGCAGGGCGTGTCATTCGACATCGATTGAGATGCTGCGCCCGGCTTTTGACCAGTTGATCCACCCGAACCCGTCGGGCGGATCGCTGCCGCTCGCGCGGATCGTTCCGCTTTCAGGCTTCGCCCCCGCTGTCCAGATGTCCGTATCCCGACGGCGGAAAGGCCACCTCGGCCATGCGCCCGGACGGGTCCTCGCGGTCGGCACGATCGGCTGCGCAACAGCGTCTGCGCCGAACGTTCAGCCAGCGTGCGGCGACGCCGGTCGGCAGGCCTCGAACGCGGCATCGATGACGGCAAGCTTGGCGGCCTGCACGGTCATGTATTCCTGGTAGAAGCTGTTCGAGACCCACATTACGGAATGCCCGCGCCGGCCCAGCCAGCCGACGCTGCCGAGCTTTTCGGCGTCGCGCAATTTGCGCGCAAGATGGGTGCGCGAGAGTTTTAGCCAACTGGCGAATTCACCGATCGAAACCACGCTGGTCGGGATCCGGTCGAGGGCGGCATTGTCGGGATCGATGCCGGACATCAGCCAATCCATGACGATGCCGCCATTGTTGAGCCAGATGAACAGCGAAAACGTCTGCTTGGGCTCACGCACAGGGTTGGAGGAGAGCAGGCCTTCCGCCACCAGCGGCTGCAGCCTGGCAATCATGCCGTGCTGCTCGAGAAAAGCGGCGAGGCGGTTGCCGCTGTCGAGACCGTCGAGCGTGCGCAGATGCGCAACCACCCAGCCGTCGAATTCCTTCAGCGTCGCTGCCGTCACCTGAAAGGGATGGGCTCGTCCATCACCGGTGTGCGGCAGGTATTCGATGATGTGATAGTACAGCATCTCCTTGATGAAGGCTTCGGCCGTGTTGCGGCTGGCGACGGAATAGTGAAGCACGGCATCGATGAAGCGGGCCAGTGTCAGTTCCGTGCGGGGATCGCGCGGGTCGCGGGCGAAATGCAGGGCTAGGCCGGTGTGAGCCAGCAGCCAGCGCTGTTGCGTGGCGAACACGGCGGCCAGGCGTGGGCTCGTTTCATAGATATGCAGCAGCGCCTTCGACTGCGCCTCGACATGACGGTGCAGCGCCGGATGGCCGGCAATATATTCGAAATTCAGCGCCATCCTCCTCGTCCTCCGGCCAGCCCCCCGGCAGCGAAGACGTGCAATCACATTTCCAGCCTTAGCCGCCCGTGTCCGGCCATGCCAACCCGGACAAAAGGCCTAGAGCGATCAACCGTTCCACAGACACGTTGAAACCCACGTCATCTTTTGATTTCGAGGCAAATTGCTTGAGAAGCGCTGCGCGCTTCTGCAGAGAAAACCGTGTCACTTTTTTGGAAACGCTCTGGTCCGTTCGCGCCCGGCGCGTGTCGGAAAACGCTAAGCCATTGCAACCGTTGAAAAAACCTACCCAATAATAGTCAGCCCGGCAGCCTGCGGTTGAATTTGCCTCAAGATCGCCGGCACGTTGCGCGCGGCCTGTTTGTATCCAGGGCGGTTCGCCTGGACTATCGTTCCGCCTATACGGCCGCACGCCCTGGAAGGGCTCGGCCTCAAAATTGTTGTCCACACACGCGACCGCCAGGTGATGGAGAGCCATCGCGTCCTAGCCACGAAGACCACATCGTGGCAAACTTCTTGTTAACCACATGCTGGGTGAAAATATTGGATTAACCTCAGATGCCATTATCGAGGTTATGTTCCGTACCTTAGCGTTCAAGATGAGTTCAAGGGATGTGTGGATTCGGGGGTTATTTCGGGTCAATCCGGGATGCGGAAGCTTTGCTCACGCACATGGTAGCCGCAATTGCCCATCGTGGGCCGGATGAGCAAGGGAAATTCGTAGCACCCGATGCCGGGCTCGGGCATGCGCGGCTGTCGGTGATCGGCATCGGCGATGGCCAGCAACCGATGTCCGACGAGGCCGGCAATTTGACGATTGCGTTCAACGGCGAGATTTTCAACTACATAGAACTGCGCGAAGGGCTGATCGCCAAGGGCCGGCACTTTCGGACGTCGAGCGACACAGAGGTCATCCTTCAGCTCTATGAGGAGATGGGCGAAGACTGCTTGTCTCTCCTGAACGGTGATTTCGCCTTGGCGATATGGGACAATCGGCAGCGACGAATGGTGCTTGCACGAGACCGGATGGGTGTCCGGCCGCTGTTCTACACAAGCAAGGACGGGGTGCTTTACTTTGCCTCGGAGATCAAAGCCCTGCTGAAGGTCCCGGGCGTCTCCGCTGAAATTGATCCGATTGCGCTGGACCAGATCTTTACGCTGTGGGCGCCGATCGCTCCGCGCACGGCGTTCCGCAATATCCACGAGTTGGAACCGGCAAGTGTGATGATTGCGACGCAGGGGCAGGTCACGGTCAAGCGGTACTGGCACCTGGACTATCCGCATCGTGATGAGCCGTCGAAGATCACGAACGAGGACCACGCGGCAGAGGAGTTGCAAGCCCTTCTGACCGATGCGGTGAGGCTTCGCATGCGGGCCGACGTGCCGGTCGGTTCCTATCTTTCCGGAGGGCTCGATTCGTCGCTCGTTTCGGCGCTTGCCGCCGGCATGACTCCTCGGAGACTGGAGACATTTTCCGTAACCTTCGACAGCGCCGAGCATGACGAAAGCGCCTTTCAGATCGAAATGGCCTCGGCGCTCGGCACGCGCCACCACGCCATAGAATGCGGCGCCCGCGATATCGCCGGGGTCTTTCCTGAGGTCGTCCGCTTTGCCGAGCGGCCGATCATCCGCACGGCGCCAGCGCCACTCTACAAATTATCCGCCCTGGTTCGCCAGGCCGGCCTGAAGGTGGTGCTGACGGGTGAAGGCGCCGACGAGGTCTTCGCCGGCTACGACGTCTTCAAGGAGGCGCGTGTCCGCCGGTTCTGCGGGCGGCAGCCCACATCGCGCGTAAGGCCGCAGCTGTTCCGCCGGCTTTACCCGTATCTGCCGGGCCTGCAACAGCAATCGGTGGAGTATCTGGCTGCCTTCTTCGGTACCAGCAACGCTGCCCTCGACGATCCGCTGTTCTCGCATCGGCCACGCTTCAAGACCACGGCGGCGGCGAAAATCTTCTTTTCCGGCGACCTGCGCGCGACGTTGCAGGGTTATGACGCAGCTGAAGAGCTGACCAGCCGCCTACCCGAGGCGTTTTCCCTATGGCATCCGCTGCATCAGGCGCAATATCTCGAAACCCGCTTCCTCCTGCCCGGCTACATCCTCTCCAGCCAAGGCGATCGGATGGCCATGGCGCACGGCATCGAAGGGCGGTTTCCTTTCCTGGATCATCGCGTGGTACAGTTCGCGGCAAGACTTCCGCCGGAGATGAAACTGAAAGGCTTGATGGAGAAGCACATATTGCGCAAGGTGGCCAGGCACCACCTTCCGGCGGCGATCGGCAAACGCACCAAGCAACCTTACCGCGCCCCGGAGGCCCGCTCCTTCGTCGGGGCGGAGGAACTAGACTATATTCGTGACTGCCTGGGCGAGGCGAGCATTACCGCCGGCGGCCTGTTCAACGCCAAGGCGGTGGCCAAGCTCCACGAGAAATGCCGCATGGAGACCGCGACCGGATTTCGCGACAACGCCGCCTTCGTCGGCATTCTATCGACGCAGCTGTGGCAGAAGAATTTCGCCGGCCAAGCGGTCGGCGCGGCAAGAGCGGCCTGAGACGGCGAGGAAAAGGAAATACATGATGACGGCAATCAAGGACAGGGTCAGAAGCTTTATCGTCGACAACTTCCTGTTCGGCGACACCTCCTACAAACTGTCGGATTCAGCCTCGCTGATCGAGAACGACATTATCGACTCGACTGCGGTGCTTGAGCTGGTGGCCTTCATCGAGGACAATTTCGGCATCGCGATGGTGGACGCCGACATCGTTCCGGCCAACCTGGACTCGCTTGACCGCATCTCGTCCTTCATCGAGGCGAGAGCACAAACGCTGGCAGCGTAAGCGCCAACGGCGAGGAACGTCCCGTGCGGATCGAGCATTTTCTGGTGGCGAAGGCTGCTGCCCACCCGGCCAAGACGGCATTGGTCACCAGGAGCAAAAGGCTGAGCTACGAAGAACTCGACGACCTTTCGAGCCGGCTGGCCACCGCTCTCTTCATGAATGGGATCAGGCGCGACGACCGCGTCCTGATCTTCATGGACAATTGCTGGGAGGCCGCCGTATCGATCTTTGCCGCACTCAAGGCAGGTGCGACCTTCAGTCCGATCAACCCCTCCACAAAGGCCGACAAGCTCGGTTACATCATCGCCGATTGCGACGCCAGGGCGGTCCTGACGCAGGCGAAGCTGATGCCCGTGGTCACCGAAGCCTGCGCATCGCAAGGCAAGACCGGCATCTTCGTGGCTTCCACTCCTGGGGCCGATGGGCAATGCCCGGCAGGGGCCGCGTCCCTGACTGACTGCCTGACGTTCGATGGCGCGGAGGTAGACCATCGCGGCATCGACGTCGACCTTGCGATGCTGATCTACACGTCAGGTTCGACCGGCCGGCCCAAGGGTGTGATGATGACGCATCGCAATTGCGACGCCGCCGCGGGGTCGATCGCCACCTATCTGCGCAACGCGCCGGACGACATCATCCTGAACGTCCTCCCGCTTGCCTTCGACTATGGCCTCTACCAGTTGCTGATGGCAGTCAGGCTCGGGGCCACGCTGGTGCTCGAGAAGTCCTTCGCCTTCCCGCACGAGATCTTCGAACGCATCCGCAAAGAGGGCGTCACCGGCCTTCCGCTGGTGCCTACCATGGCGGCGATGATCCTGCAGATGCGTGATCTGGCGCCGGGTTTCCTGCCCAGCCTCCGCTATATTTCCAACACCGCGGCCGCCTTGCCGCCAGCCCACATAGAACGCCTGCGCTCGCTGCTGCCCGGCGTCCGGATCTATTCGATGTATGGGCTGACCGAATGCAAGCGCTGCACCTATTTGCCACCCGAGGAACTTGACCGCCGGCCAGGGTCGGTCGGCATAGCCATCCCCAACACGGAAGCCTTTGTCGTCGACGACCTTGGACAACGCGTGCCGGCGGGCGTGGCAGGTGAGCTAGTCATCCGCGGTCCGCACGTGATGCAGGGCTATTGGCGCAACAAGGCCGCGACGGAACGAGCGCTCCGGCCGGGGCCTAACCCTTGGGAAAAGGTGCTCTATACGGGCGACCTGTTCCAGACCGACGAGGACGGCTTTCTCTATTTTGTCGGGCGTAAGGACGACATCATCAAGACGCGTGGCGAGAAGGTCGCCCCCAAGGAAGTGGAGGCCGTGCTCCACGCCCATCCAGGTATCGCGGAAGCGGTGGTCGTCGGCGTGCCGGATCCGGTGCTGGGGCATGCGATTGGCGCGCTCGTCGTGCGGTCCGATCCGGCGCTTGGCGGAAAGGACATCATTCGTCACTGCGCGCGCCACCTGGAGGATTTCATGGTCCCCAAAATCATAGAGTTCCGGAGCGAATTACCGAAGACGGAGTCGGGCAAGGTCAGCCGCCGGCTCGCGGCTGAGATGATGGAGGCCGAGCAATGAACATCGGCTCAACCCAGGATGCGCCGGCCTTCACGCAAGCCCTGGCCATCGATCCCGCCGCCGAAACGGACAGGATCGTGGCGGCCCTGCGCGAGCAGTTGCGCGGCATTCGCAAGCGCGGACTCGTGCTCGGTCTTTCGGGCGGTGTAGATTCCAGCGTTTCGGCTGCATTGGCCGCGCGGGCCGTCGGCCACCAGAATGTGCTGTGCGTCCTCATGCCGGAAAGCGATTCCGACCCCGAAAGCCTGCGGCTCGGCCATCTGGTCGCCGACACTTTCGGCGTCGAGGCCGTTGTGGAGGATATCGGGCCGACCCTGCGGGCAATGGGCTGCTATGAACGCCGCGACGCCTTCATCCGCGAATTGGTCCCGGACTATGGCAAGGGCTGGGCCTCGAAGATCGTGATCGCGAACGTGCTCGAAGGCGAGGGCTACAACATCTCGTCGCTGGTGGTGCAGGACCCGCAAGGCAAGCAGACGAAATTGCGGATGCCGGTGGCTGTCTATCTCGGCATCGTTGCCGCCACCAACATGAAGCAGCGCACCCGCAAGCAGCTCGAATATTATCATGCCGACCGGCTGAACTTCGCCGTGCTCGGCACACCGAACCGGCTGGAATACGACCAGGGGTTCTTCGTCAAGAACGGCGACGGCGCCGCCGACGTCAAGCCGATCGCGCATCTCTACAAGACGCAGGTCTATGCGCTAGCCGCCTATCTCGGCATTCCGGAAGAGGTCCGCAACCGGCCGCCGACCACCGACACCTACTCGCTGGCGCAGACGCAGGAAGAATTCTACTTCTCCCTGCCTTACGATCGGATGGATCTGTGTCTCTACGGCCTCAACAACGGCGTGTCAGCCGAGGTGGTAGGGCAAGCGGCGGGATTGACCGCCTCACAGATCGAACGCGTCTGGGCCGACATCGCCGCCAAGCGAAAGGCAACGCGCTATCTGCACCTGCGCCCGCAGCTCGTTGACGGCGTGGACGAAGTCGGCTCCTGACCTATGCATATCGAGCAAAAGTGATCCGGTCTTGCGATACGACATGCATGAAAGAAATACTAAGCTCTTGTCTTTACGCAATTCCGGACGGAAAGCCGCGCACCCTTTCCTGGAATTGCTGTAGGCGGAACGCTTCAGGTGAAGCGGCCGCCGATCAACTGGCTCCACTGCTCGCCCGCAAGCCCGTTCAGAAAGACCTGCGCGTTCTTCATGGCATCGAGAAGCTCGGGATCGCGTGAATGCACGACGGTCGAGGCGACCGGTATGAAGGCTATGCGTCTTACAAGCATGGCGTCCAGAAGCGCGGGCTGGACGCGGCCGCGCAAGCCGGAGACACCGCGCCGGGCGGCATGCTCGACCAGGCAATCGATCACCGGCCCGGCCTGGCCGGGAAGAGCGAGGACCTGCAGCACGCGGCCGATCCCGTCCGGTCGCGCGTAATAGGCGAAAGCGCCGACATTGGCGCCGTTCGGCGATGCCACCGACACGTAGACAAGCTCTCCGAAATCCGGCTTTTGCGCCGCATCGCCCAGAATATGGTTGAGCTGACCTTCCGCCCACTGCGGACGTAGCGGAAATTGGGCGCAAAGCGGCTCCAGCAGCCCCGCAAAGCTGCCGCTGTCGATCTCGGAGGCCCGAAATGCCCCCCGGCTCGATGCGTTGGCGACGACGCCGGTCCAGCGTCGTTGACTGCCCTTCATTTTGCGAAGGTAGAGCCGGTCGACGATCCGGGCGAGCGGGTTGAACATCCAGGCAAGCTTCATGTGATTGGCAAAAAGGCTGAGCATGAAGGTCGCCGGCCGCATCACGCGAACCCAGTCAAGGCTGTATTGCGGCAGCACAACGCCGCGAAGCCGCGTCCACAGTTTCACGGACGTATCATTGGCGGTTTCGCTGAAGGAGATGTCCTGCGGACCATCGAGGAAGGCCTTCAACAGGCGGGCACCGGCCATCGGATCGGTCTCGTGATCCTCGACCATCAGCGAGCTGCAGATGGCAGCGTAGAGCTGCCGGCCGTTGAATTTCATTGGCAGCGCATGAACGCCGACGAACCCGGAAACCTGGCCGGCGTCATTGACATGGACAAGCGAACGGAGCCCGCTGCCCCAGTCGGGTGCGTCCAGATAAAACCGCCTCATGTAATCGACGAGGGAGGCCGGCGCTGGCCCCCGCTTCTTGCGCAGCATGCGTTGAAACATGCCCGCGACGGCCGCAAGGTCGGCCTGATCGAGGGCGCGGACGACGCTCACGCCGGGCTCCCGGTTCCGGGAACCCGGCCACCATGTTTGCGCGCCATGGCGACACGGGGCTGGCCGTCGGCCGTCACGGCAAAGGTTGGGGTTTCGTAGGATTTCGTTCTCGATAAAAGGGTTGCTATCTGCCGATCTTGACCTTCGCCGAACTCAAATAGCAGCCATCCGCCTGGCTTGAGGAAAGCTGCGGCATCCCGGACCAGCCTTTGGAGGATCGAAATACCGTAAGGGCCGCCGTCGAAAGCTTCCCGAGGTTCGTTCTCCAACAGATGCGCGCTTTCGCTATCGAGACGGGATGAGGAAATATAGGGCGGGTTGCACACAACCATGTCGGCAGCGCCGCGGAGGCCGTCACCCTCGATCGCGGCAAATAGGTCGCCTTGCCGGACCTTGATCCTGTCCTGCAGGGCGAGGCGCACAACATTGCGGCGGGCAAGCGAAACCGTGCTGTCGGTCAGGTCCGCCGCCCATGCCCGAGCCCGAGGACATTCGCTGACGATGCCCACGGCAAGATTGCCGCTGCCGCAGCACATGTCGATCAGGATCGTTTCGTGCGCCTGTTCGCCAAGAATGGCCGCGGCCGTCCGGCCAAGCAGTTCCGTTTCGGCTCGCGGCACCAGGACGTCAGGCGCGAGTTCCAGCTCAACCCGCATGAAGCGGTGCAATCGCGGCCAATTGCGATCGTTTGCACGGCCGGCAGGAAGGCTGTGATGCTGCGGCAAGGAAAATCCCTATCCTGAGGATAAAACGCGGGTTCCCTGTTGTTACCAACTCCGGGTAAATTGATGTTAAAGATCATGAGTAACCGGCCTATGTTGGCGGCGTCCTGTCCCATCAATGGCGGATTCCTGTGCCGCCGCAAGCCGATCCATGCGCTAATTCAGAGCAACGCCTCGTACCGGTCTCCGATCTTTTCAATTTCGAAATCCGCCGCCCTGCTTTTCAGGATCGCGGCGGTTGTCGGCTGGTCGAGCATTCCGGCCATCGCCACTGCCAGGGCCGCGGCATCGCCGACCGGCACCAGGGCGCCGAAGCGGCCGTCATCAAGTATTTCGCGCGGGCCGTGCGGCGCGTCCGTGGAGACCACCGGAATCCCCGCTGCCATGGCCTCGACCAGAACATTGCCGAAGCCCTCGCTGGTCGATGATAGGACGAACAAGTCAGCTACGGCGTAGCAGGCCGCCGGATCATTGACATAGCCCGCAAACAGAACGTCTGCGCCGATACCGGATTCTTTGGCATAGGCGCGCAACTCGTCGGCCAGCGGACCCTCGCCGAAGATGACAAGCCGGGCCCGGCGGCCGGCGCGCAGCACAGCGAAGGCCCGCAGCAACGTCCAATGATCCTTAACGGGCACCAGGCGTCCGGCGGTGATGATGATGGGGCCGTTGCCCATCGCCGCGAGCTCTGCCTGCCAGGCGTAGGAGCGTTGCTGGGATGCCGCAGCCGGCGGCAGCGGGTTGTTGATGACCACGACCTTGGATTTCGGGAAGCCTCGGGCCACAAGATCGCCGCCGACACCCTCAGAAACCGCGATGGCCCTGGTGGCGCGGGCCGCAACCAGGGCCGAAAGCCAGACCGCCATTTTCGCGCCAAGGCTGCCGGAAGGCAGTGAGGCGGCGGCGTGGAAACTCGGGAAGAACCGCGCCCTGCTTCGCGCGAGGGAAAGCGCCAGCGCCACGACCAGATTGGCGAATTCCGGGGCGCTGTAGATCGCGTCGGGAGAAAGGCGGCCAAGCAGGCCCGCGCTTCGCACGATGCCTTTCAATGTCGCCCACTTGCCATAACCCTCGCCGCGAATGGGGAGGCCGAAATCGACCAGATGCACGGCAGGCGAAAGCAGGGCGGCATTGGGCCCCTGCGCGTTCCAGGTAAAAAGCGTGACGTTGTGGCCGCGCGATGCCAGCTCGTTCGCTATCAGGACGAACACACGCTCGGCGCCGCCGCCCCTGAGGCTGGCAATGTGAAAGACAATCCGCTTCGCCATTTCAGGCGCGGCTGGCAATGACATCCGGGCGGTTCGGCGGAAGCCGCATGTCGCGCACGATACCCAGGGTAATGGCGAGCAACATGCCGAGGATCATGCCGCCAATGGCCCCCAGGCCGATCATCACGACGGTGCGCGGGGGCCATGAACGGCCCTTTGGCGGCACTGCGGTGGAAATCACCTGCACATTGGTGCTGTCGATCTGTTCGCGCTCGGTTATCTGGCGTGCCCGCGACAGGAAGCTCTCATAGATAGCCGTCTTCGACGCGGCGTCACGTTCAAGCTCACGCAAGGCGACCTCGGAATCGCTATCCGAGAACACGTTGCCCTTCAAGTCATTCATCTTGGCATTGAGGGAGGCCGACGAGGTTTTGGCGGCATCGAGATTGACCTTCGCCAGGCGCAGGGTGCGCGCGTATTCGGCGCTGAGTTGCGCGCTGACTGTGTTGTACTCCGTCTTCAGCCTGACGATCGACGGATGACGGGGGCCAAAGGTCATCGACTGCGAATCGATCTGCTGGCGCAGGCCGTTGGCCGTTGCGCGCAGCGCCACAAGCGCCTCCGACGTGGCGGGACCGGAATTGGTGCCGTTTGCGCCGGCGGCAAGCAGGGCGTCGTAACTTGCCTGCGCGGCGATGACGCGCGATTGCGTCTCCACGATCTGGCCGTTGAGCTGGGTCATGGTTTGCGAGGAAACAAGCTGCCCATTGCTGGTGGCCAGATTGTGGCTGCGCCTATAGGCTTCGACCTTCTCTTCGGCCGCCTGCACATCGCTCTTGAGCTGGCCCAGCCGCCCGTCCAGCGCCGCCGCGGCACGGCTGGCGCCGGAAGCCTCGGCGCTGGCCAGCTCTTCCTGGAAAGTCTTGACGATATCCTGCGAAATCAGGATCGCCTTGGCGGGGGTTTCCGCCGATACCATCAAGGTCGTGACAAACGACTTTTCATCCGCGATGCTGCTAACCCGTTCCGCCAGGTTCTTCAGGGCGGTAAGCTTTGGATCGGGTTTGGCGCCGTCCGTCCCTGTGCGGCTACGGTCCGCGTCGAAGAACTCCGGGTCACTGGCCAGGTCAAGATCGTCTACAACACGTGAAAGCACGCTGCCCGAGGTCAAGATGCGCTCTTTGCTGCGCGCGCTGAGCAGCTGTCCATCGACCTGGGCCGATTGCGGGTAAAGATCATTCGGAACAACCTGAAGATTGGCGGGATTGATGAGGATGTCCGTGGTCACGGTGTAGCGCTGCTTGCTCAGCAGAGCGTAGGCACCGCCGATGATCCCGCCGGCGATTGCCAGCAGGCATACCAGAGCGAGGCCGGCGCGCAGCCAGACAAACAGACGCCCGAAATCGAGTTCGAGAAAGGTTCCGATCTTGTTGAGCGTCACCGTCGTGACGGGCTCGGCTACAGGCAGGGCCACGGGTGCAGGCGACACAGGGGCCGACGTTACAGGGGCCGACGTTACAGCGGATGCCGCCGCATGTGCCATGATCGGCGCGGTTTGTTGCGGCTGTGGCCTGCTGGCGCGCCGCGCATTTTCGATCCGTTCATAGGGGCTAATGCCGGCGGCGGCCGCGGTTGGAGGAGGACCGGAAGCGGCGGACATCATGCTAACCCTTTAATATTCAATACGCACAGCCTGCTTTACGGAAACATCGTTAACATTTCATTTTCCAGGCGTGTCAGGCGCGTTCCGGAACAGCGATCTATCCGCCCTTGGTCGGTATTCTGCCACGCCCGTCGTAGCCTGGCAAAGCGTGCAGGCGTTTCAAATGGAAATACAAGAGGTCGTCGCGAGGGCACCCGCAAGGAGCGGGCTTGGCGTCATGTCGCTGTTGATGCTGGTTGGCCTTGAAGGGGCGTGCCGGTTTGGCGCCCATCCGGCTTTCGATAAGCGAGCAACAAGATGACGAGCAGCATGATATCCGGCGCCTTCGAAGAAAGGGCATTGTTTGACAATGCCGCGAGAATGGACGCGGCCGCTGCGATATGGGCGGCCCGAGGCGTATTGCGCAGGAGCTTGAAAAGGAACCGGAAGAAAGCAAACGCGAAGAGCAAGGCGATCGGCAGGCCAAACAAAAGCGTAAGAACGACCGGCGTGCTTTCGATGAAGGGGAGGTTGAGCTTTTCGTTGACGATCTTCAACAACTCGTTGGGATTCATGCCAAGCAGGATGTCCCTCCATTCAACGAACTTGAATACATCGTAGATCTTGACGCGCGCGTCGTAATTTTGATCGAAGAGCGTATTGCTGAAGCGGTTCAGCAGCCCCGCCGAAAAGAGTATCGCAATCAGTATGGCGCCACCGGCCAGCGTCAGCATCAGCACCAGGAGTTTGGCCTGGCGCTGATGTCTGGGTGACAAGTCCGGCCAAGGCAGGAACACGAGCAGGAACAGGATCTCGCCGCAAGCGAGCAGCAGGGCGGTGCGCGCGCCCGAAGCGGCCGTGCCGATGAAGAGAATGAAAATGCAAAGCGCACACACCCAGATACGCCACCGCGTCAATGCAACGAAACCTATGGCGGTGGTGCAAAGCGCGCCCAGCGCCAGCGGATGGGCCGACAGTCCGATCGGCCGAAAGTCCAGCTCAACGAGGGGATAGGGCAGGAATCGATGCTGGGTGACGGCCTCGATCGTTCCGATGATGGCGCTGAGGACAATCATGCCGACGATGACATTGCCAAGCGCCCTGCGCACATGGTCACCCAAGGCAAGCATGATCATCGCCGCGGCACAAGAGACCAGATAGGAATCGATTATGAAACCGGCCGAGCCGGCACGGCCTATCACGAAGAGATAAGGCACCAGCCACAACAGCAGCAGCGAATATAACAATGTCGCCTTGAACAGCCTGACTTCATCGCCTTCGAGCCGAATTGGCCGGGTCGTGGCGATGACGACAAGCAGCAGAAAGATCGCATAGGTCCCGACATGCAGCTTTTCGGGAAAGGACCCCCCCTCCGTCGAATAGGACATCACCATATTCATCAACTGCGGAGAGATGGTCGAGCGGAGCAGGAAAGCGAAGGCCGCGAGGAGAAAGAACAGGAGTGTGAGGGCGTCTTGGCGGCTGGCCTGCGCGGTCACGAACTGTTGCTCTGTGGGGGTGACACTCACGATTATCCGACCAGCGTTGCGGCTTGCGATTGAGATGGCAGGGGACGAACGCGCCCCCGGGTACATTTTCCTGCACGAACGTAAAGGAATATGGATAACCCGATCTTAACAGTGGCGATGCCGGGCATGGGTCGCCACATGTCAGCTTTGCCGAAAAGCCGGACACCGCTCATTGAAATCTCACCAAAGTGCGCCGCGTGGGAACGAATGCACGCAATGCACTTGCGCGACATGCATCGGCAGCCGGATTTACGCTATTTCGTGAACTCGGTAACCCGCACTTAATTGGCCGGTCGTATTGATGGCGATGCTTTGCACGGCGCCCGACGCGCTGCCCGTGGACGGCACAATGCCATCAGGCGCCGGCAAAGCGCAGGAGATCAAGGTGAAGAAATTCTATTCGATTCAGTATCTTCGCGCCTGCGCCGCCTTGCTGGTTCTGTTCGCACACGCCTTTTCCTATCAGATTGGCGTGGACAATCTGATTATTGTGACGGCGGGCCGCCTGGGCGTCGTTCTGTTCTTTGTCATCAGCGGTTTCATAATGGTCCATATTACGGGAGATGGTCCGTTTTCCGCTGCCACCTTCCTGAAACGCCGAGCAATCCGGATCATCCCCCTTTACTGGCTTTTCACCAGCCTCGCCGCGGTTCTGGCGGCGCTCGCGCCAAGTCTCTTCCAGAAGACCGTCTTTACATGGCCCCACTATCTTCAGTCGCTCCTCTTCATTGTTCACGAAGCGCCTGGACGGGATAGCGCCAGTCCAATCCTCTCACTCGGCTGGACGCTCAATTACGAGGTATTTTTCTATATCGCTTTTGCAGTGTTCGCATTCCTGTCCGTGACCTCGCGCGTATTTGTGCTGACGGTCTTTTTCATTGCGATGTGGATAGCCGGGCTGTGGCTGGCTCCCACCAACCCTGTTATCCAGTTCTATCTCAACCCTTCTCCGGTGGCATTCGTAATCGGCATGTGGATAGGGCGGCGCTATTTGGACGGTGATTTCACTTCCGACATACGCCATGCCTGGATATTCGGCGTAATGACCGCTGCAGGCGTGGTGCTTTCATTCGTCGATGACGGTACGCCGCTCTTGGGTCAGATCAGCTTCGCGGGACAAGCAATGTGGGCGGCGGGCCTGCTTCATCTCAGCCTCATTCTGGAGCCGAAACTCAAGCACTGGAGCCTTCTTGAGCAGTTGGGCGACGCTTCCTACGCGCTTTATCTGTCGCATATCTTCGTGATCGGCGCTGTGGCGTACCTGGCCAGACGCACCGTCGGATTCGAGCATCCGACAACGGTATTGTTGGTGTCGGTGGTCAGCATCGTGGCAGCCTGCCTCGTCAGTCTGGTGATTTACGAGATGATCGAGAAGCCGATTCTTCAGACCCTGAACGGCAGAAGGAAGACGAGAAACACACCGCTTCCTCATATTGCCACGGAGAACAAATAAGCAGGCCACGCAAACGGGACGCTCACGGCTTTCAGCGCTTCAGTCAGCCCGCGCTGTCCACGACCTCGACATTGCCGGCGCGGTTAAGCGTATGAATGCCCGTGCGTGCCCATGCCGGACCCGCGCCGATCGGCCGGGGCGAGGCAAAACGGACATCGGACGCGTCGAGTCGCTCAAGCCGCATCAGCCCCAGACCACCGCCATAGGCCCTCGATCCGTTCTGCACCGGCAGCACCAGGGCATCGTCGTGGCGGATAAAGGCGCCGCCCGGCCGGGTGGCCGAATGATCGATGGCAATGGGATTGAGCGGATGGGCGACCCATGGCCCGCGCAGCGAGGGTGCGCAATAGACCGCCATCGTGTCCGACGCGCTGCCGTAGCCGAACCGCTCCGTTCCAACCAGCCAGAAGCGACCGTCGGATTCGAGCAGCGTCGCGTCGTTGAAATCCCTGTCCGCCATCAGCACCGTGTCGCGGACCCAGCGGTCGGGAAACTGCGCGGCGCGATAGAGCACAAGTTCGCGAGCCGAACCACTTTCGGGGATCATGAAAATCTCGCCATCGTGTGCGAACACCTGCGGATACGACAGGTGGTGCGCTTCCTCCAATACAACCCTTGGAACACCGAAAGTGCCATCGTCACCGAGCTCGGCGACGGAAATCACGCCGCGACTCGTCGCGTAGGGGAATTCCTCGACAAACAGATGATGGCGGCGGTCGGCCTCGAAGACGAACGGGTCGGCATAGAAGCGTTGGCCATCGTCCGGCAGGACTGTGAACGGTTTGCCGTCGAGTTGCCCGGTTTCGGCGATGCCTGGTCCGTCGATCACCCGATAGGCAACCTGCCAATAGAAGGGGCGTCGTCCCCGCCTGATTTTTTGCACGGCGCGATCGATCAAAGCCCTGCCAAAAAAGGGCACATAGTGTCGAACAAAACTGTCGTTCTTCAGGATCGGCACCGGGTTGTCGCTTACCGGCACAAGCTTGCCCGCAAAGAAGCGGGCGACGGTTTGCATGATCAGCGACATGGCGCCGGCGAGCAGGTCGTTGCAGCTTCGAGATAGCCAGAGCCTGTCTGCCAGCATCGGTCTAGCCTGGGCCACGACAACGCCATCGAGGCGAGCGCCAAGTTCAGGCAATTGTCCGCTCGCCAACATTGCGGCAACGCCGGCTGGAAAGCTGTTGCGACCGCAAAATTCGAGCCTCAGGACTGGCGCGTCTTGCCCCGTTGCGCTGGCAGTGAGATCTATGACGAGGTCCGGAGGGCCGCGATCGATGGGCGGCAACGGCTCGGACCGGCCCGCCAGCGAGGGACCGAAACGCCGGCTCTCGATCGCCAAGACAGTGTCCAGCCCCCGAGCGGTTGGCGCCGCCGCCGGCGCGTGGCAACTCGAGACCACGTAACCTGCCGCATCCAACCGCATAAAAAGCTCATTTTCCCAGCGCCGGGATCCGACGGTGTGGCCGATGATTAAAATATTAGTCAACCCAAGTTATTCTCGTTAAAGCAAAAAATGGCTTGCTCTGGTATCTTTCCCCACAGTTCCTGGCAAGGGTTGCCCAAGGGGGGCTGCGGACTCTAGCGTTAATCATACGTTAATTTTTTTGAATACGAAGGCGGTTCAGGGCGCTATTGTTAGGCTGAAAGCAATGTCAGCCGGGCGCCCACGCTTTCGGTGACCAGGGTCAACCATGAACGCCGTTTCACATCCGAGATTGCCCTCAAGGCGAAAACTGCTGATCGTGTTCGGCACGAGGCCGGAGGCGCTCAAATGTTTTCCGGTGGCGCGCGCCGCGCTCGCCCATCCAGGCTTTACCACGGAAATATGTGTGACGGGCCAGCATCGCGAGATGGTCGATCAGGTCATTGAATTGACGGGCCTGCCGGTGCACTACGATCTCAACATCATGCAGCCAGGTCAGACGTTGTTCGACGTGACCTCGCGCGTGCTCCTCGGAATGGCGGGGGTGCTGGAGAAGGCGAAGCCGGACATCGTCATCGTCCAGGGCGACACAACCACCGCGATGACCGCGGCTCTAGCTGCCTTCTACAAGCGGATTCCGGTTGCCCATATCGAGGCGGGATTGCGCAGCCACAACATCAACTCTCCCTTTCCGGAGGAACTGAACCGCAAGATTGCCGGCAACATCGCCACCTGGCATTTTGCGCCGACCACCGAGGCGCGCGACAATCTCATCGCCGAAGGAAAGGCTGCGAACACCATCTTCGTAACCGGCAATACCGTGATCGACACGCTGCTGCATTTCTCCAGCGAGATCGATGCCGACAAGCTGATGAACGCCAAGCTCGCCGCTCGTTTCCCCTTCATCGATCCGACCAAGAAAATGATCCTCGTCACCGGTCATCGCCGTGAGAATTTCGATGGCGGCATCCAGAGGATCTGCACCGCGCTGAAGGCATTGTCGGCGCGCAGGGATGTGCAGATCATCTACCCGGTCCATCCCAACCCGAATGTGCGCTCCGTGGTCGACGCCGAAATCGGGACGGTGCCGAACATCCACCTGATCGACCCGCAGGACTATTTGCCGTTCCTGTACCTGCAGAAACAGAGCTACCTGGTGTTGACCGACAGCGGCGGCGTGCAGGAAGAGGCGCCTTCACTCGGCAAGCCGGTGCTGGTGATGCGGGAAAACACGGAGCGACCCGAAGGGATCGCCGCTGGTACTGCCCGGCTGGTCGGTACCGATATCGAAAAAATTCTGGCCAATGCCAATAGCCTGCTCGATGATGAGAGCGTCTATCGCGGCATGGCGGAGAGGCACAACCCATACGGCGATGGCCAAGCTGCGACCCGGATCGTTGAGGAATTGCTGAATCATGGCTGAAATCAAAACCGTTTCCGTTATCGGCATGGGCTATATCGGCCTGCCGACCTGCGCCATTTTTGCCAGCCGCGGACTCGAAGTCATCGGTGTCGATATCAATGAGGCGGTGGTCGCGAAGGTCAACCGCGGCGAAATCCACATCATCGAACCGGACCTGGATGGTTTGATCCAGAAAGTCGTCGCCAATGGCAAGCTCAAGGCATTCAGCACGCCTCAGCCGGCCGATGCCTATATTATTGCCGTTCCAACTCCGATCACCCCGGACCGCAAGCCGGATGTCAGCTACGTGCTTGCGGCAGCGCGAAGCATCGCTCCGGTGCTAAAACGGGACGACCTGGTGGTGCTGGAATCAACATCGCCGGTCGGCACGACGCGCGTCATGACAGCGCTGCTCGCGGAACTGCGACCCGATCTCAAATTTCCCGTTGCGCATGGCGAGGAAGCTGACGTCCTGGTCGCCTACTCTCCCGAGCGCGTGCTGCCGGGAAAGGTGCTGACCGAGCTGATCAACAATGATCGCTCGATCGGCGGACTGTCCCGAAAGTCTTCGGAGCGGACAGCGGCACTCTATTCAAGCTTCGTCGCCGGCGACCTGTTCATAACCCAGGCCGAAAGCGCGGAACTGGTTAAGCTGACCGAAAATGCGTTCCGCGATGTCAATATCGCCTTCGCCAATGAGCTTGCGGCGGTGTGCCAGGATCTATCGCTCAACGTCTGGGAGGTAATCGATCTCGCCAACCGGCATCCTCGCGTGAACATCCTGCAGCCGAGCCCGGGCGTGGGCGGCCACTGCATTGCGATCGATCCGTATTTTATCATCGACGCCGCACCGAACAATACGCGGCTGATCAGTTCGGCACGGCGCATCAATTCCGAGCGACCCTTGTCGGTGGTCAGGGACATCGAGGCATTGCTCGACCCGACCCGCAAGCAGACGATCGCCTGTCTTGGCCTCAGCTTCAAACCCAATATCGACGATATGCGCGAGAGCCCGGCTGTCGAGGTTGTTAAGCTTCTGTCCAAGATTCCCAATATCAAGATCGTCGCTGCCGAGCCCAATGCGCGTCAGTTGCCACACGAGCTCGAGGGCAGCGGCGTCATGTTCACCGATGCACTTTCCGCTATTGACCAATCCGATATCGTCGTCCTGCTGGTCGACCATAGACAATTCAATCTGATCGATCCCGAAGCGCTCAAGGACAAGAAGCTCGTCGACACACGGGGCCTGTGGACCTGGCGCAAGGCGCGCAAGCCCGACGCCCGCATCGAAGGCAAGAAATCCGAAATGGAACGCTCGCAGTCTCTCGCTCGCACCGGAGAAGCGGCATGAACTCGCATGACCCGGCATGGGCGCAACACTCTCTATTGGCATCACGCCGCCGCGAGTTTCTCGGTGCGACCATCCATGCGCTGACCATGGCCGAGACGCTGGCCATCGCAGACGAGGCGATGGCGACGCGGCGACCGCTTCACCATGTTGTCGTGAACGTCGCCAAGCTTGTGAACATGCGCAAGAATGCCGAACTGCGCGAGGATGTCGTCGGGGCGGATATGGTCAATGTCGACGGCAAAGGCGTGCTTTGGGGCGCGCGGCTCTGCGGCGTCGAGTTGCCGGAGCGTGTGACCGGCGTCGACGTCATGATCAACCTGCTTGCGCTGTGCGCCAAGCGTGGCTATCGCCCCTACCTTTTGGGCGCTGAACAGCACATTCTCGACGCAGTTGAAAGCCGACTTGCCAGAGATCATCCGAGCCTGGCCATTGCCGGCCGGCGCAATGGGTATTTCAAGGCGGAGGAAGAGGCCGCGATCGTCGAGGCCATCAACGCTTCAGGTGCCGACTGCCTGTTTGTGGCGATGCCGACGCCGAGCAAGGAGCGCTTTCTCAAGCGCTATCGCGACGTACTCGCTCCGAGTTTCGTCATGGGCGTGGGCGGCAGCTTCGACGTCTATGGTGGAAAGGTCGCCCGGGCACCGAAACTGGTTCAGGCGGCCGGCCTGGAGTGGCTGTTCCGCGTGGCGCAGGAGCCGCGACGCTTGTGGCGCCGCTACTACGATACCAACACCGCCTATGCACTGCTGCTGTGGCGTGAGTTCTGGTCTCGCCGGGGACGCCGAAACGTCAATCCGTAAGCTCGCGACTTTCAGACAAGCATGCCTCATAGCGCGGGATTTATGCGATCCGGACCCGTGCCCTTAGCTTGCCGATGAACTGCGTCACGGCCGCGGGGTGAAACAACCAGGTCAGTCCCAGGAAAGCCGCAGCGCCGGCGACGCCGCCCGCCGCGAGCGGAAAGATCGCCGGCATATAGCCCAGCGCAGTGCTGGCGAGGCTGGCGGCCAATCCGGTGCAGATAGAAATTATGATTGAGACAGCGATGTCGCGCCAGGGCACCGGCACCGGCGTGAGCCTCTCGGCGATGACGATGCAGGCTGCAAGACCTGCCAGCGATCCGCCCGCCAACGCCAACGCCGCGCCAACCTCCGCCATGGTGGGAATCAACAGAAAAGACAGTGAAATCGTTGCCACCGAGCCGAAGGAATTGGCGATGATCAGCAACCACGGCCGCTTATGTGCGTGCACCACGACGCCATAAACGAAGCTTGTGAGATTGGCACAAAGAACGCTGAAGGCGATGATCGGGAACAGCAGGTCGAAGCGACCATGATATTCCGCGGGCAGCAGGAGTCGCGTGATGTCGCCGCTGAGCGCGATAAGCATTGCTGCGACCGGCAGGCAAAGGCGTATCATCAAGGCCATGAGTTGCGACAACAACCGCCCGGACGCCTCGGATCCCTCTTCGTCGAAGCGGCTGACCACTTCTGGAAATGCGCCCATGTTGATTGCGTTGGCGACCATATCGATCGGCTGCCGAGCCAATGCGTAGGCGGCTGCGAAGACGGCCACCGCGCCGGCATCGTAGTAGAGCTTGAGGAAGACGCGTTCAGCGCTGTTGAGACCGAAACCGACCAGCGCCATGATGACCAGGGGCACGCCGAGGGCAAAAAACTCCTTGTGGGTGAAGCGCGGCGGGCCGCCAATAACGCGCCCGGATGCCACCACGCACGCCACGATGCCGGCAATCAGCACGGCGAGGCTCGAGCCGAGCGATACCGTCAGAAAAGAGCGTTGGAAGATAAGGATGGCGGCGATCGGCAAGGCGAGTTGCAGCAGGCCGCGCAGATATTCAAGCATCGAATAGAGGGAATGACGCTGCTGCATTTGCAGCACCGTCAACGCGAACCGGCTGATGGAGCCGGCAATCAGATAGCTGCAGACGGCGATTGCAAATTCGATCCAGCGCTCCGGCACGATCACCGCCGAGGCGATCACGGATATGATCAGGGCCAGCACCGTGGTGGCAAGCAATACCTGTCCGGCAAGCATCAGGCTGCCACGGCTGACGTCGCCTTTTCCACCAAGCCGCAGCAAGGCAATGCGCAGCCAGTTGGTAACGGCAACATCCGTCATTTCGCCCACGGTGACCACCAGGGTCAGCAGGCCATACTCGGTCTGGTCGATCAACCGCGTCATGACGACCAGCAGGAGCAGAGCGGAAACCCGCGTCAGCAGAATAGCTGGGCCATAGATGAGCGTGGAACGGAGCAGCAAAGGGTTGTCCCGGAAAATTTGCCGTCGATTAACCGTTGACCGACAGGAATTCCAGCATGATGACGGCAAAGGGTGAACGGATACAGTTTGAACCAAAAGATTTGTCGTAAACCTTTTTTGGAACCTTTGCTTTACGGTCACCCGGCATCCGCAATCCAAACGGTGTCATGTTGCAGCGTCTCGCCCACAATAGAAAAATACATGTCCTGGTCGCAACGCCCTCGGGCGTTTCGGGACAAGGCGGCATCGACCGGATCATGGGGGCGCTGAAGCAGGAGTTCGAACGGCAAGAGATCGCCGACATCGATCTGCGCTTTCTTTCCAGCCGTGGCCCGGGACATGTCGGGCTTTCGATCTTCTACATGCTTGGTTTTTGCGCGCGGATGGTTGCGGCCCGCCTCGACAGACGCGCCGACGTCATTCACATCAATATATCGGTCTCCGGCAGCACCTATCGCAAGATGATTATCGCCGCCTGCGCCAGGCTGTTGTCGATACCGTATGTCCTTCATCTGCATGGGGCGCAGTATCAGACATTCTGGAAAGATGATCATAGTTTCATGAGCCGCCGTATCAGGGCTCTGTTCGAGCATGCCGGCCGGGTGATTGTCCTGGGGGGGCTTTGGCGCGATTTCGTCGCCAGCCGGGCACCGGCGAGTGGCGGCAATATTGTCATCGTTCCCAACGCCACGGCAGTTCCTTCCCTGGCGCATGTCGGCGGAGGCGATCACGTGCACATCCTGTTCCTCGGCCGCATCGGCGAGCGAAAGGGCGTGCCGCAGTTGGGCGAGGCGCTGGAGCGGATGAAACATCTCAGGGGTTGGCGTGCCACGATCGCCGGCGATGGTGAGGTCGAGCCGGCACGAGCGAGGTCGGTCGCTCTAGGGATTGCCGACCGTGTTGCTTTTCCGGGCTGGGTGGGACCTGACGAGGTCGCATCACTGATCGCTTCGGCCGATATTCTGGTGCTCCCCTCGTTCGCCGAAAATCTGCCAATGTCGGTGATCGAAGGCATGGCGGCCGGCCTGGCTGTCGTGGCCACCCCGGTGGGCGCGGTCGAGGACATCATCACCCATGAACAATCCGGTCTGTTGGTGCCGCCCGGCGATGTGGCGGCGTTGACCGAGGCGTTAACTCGGCTGGTCGAGGATACGGCGCTGCGCGCGCGGCTTGGCGCCGCCGCCATGGCGGTGCACCGGGAAAGGCTTGAGCTTGCACCGTTTGTCGACGCGATCTGCGATGTCTGGAGATCGGTCGCGTCCGAGGCGCGATCGGTCAAGCGCTGACGCTGTCCTTCATTGTCGTCACTGCGGCGGGCCAAGCGCGAATTCGCGGTGGAATATCTCCAGGTTCAAAAGCGCCCATATCAGTTTTTCGTGGTCCGCGGCGCGCTCGGCGTGCTCCCTGACAATCTGGTCCAGCTTCTTGGCGCTCAAATAGCTACGGATGACCGAATGGGACGAACACAGATGGTCCCGTACATAATCGCTCATCGGCCCGCGGAACCATTCGGCGACGGGCACCTTGAAGCCGATCTTTGGGCGGTTGAGGACCTCGTCGGGAACCATGCCGGCCATGCAGTCGCGCAGGATCTGTTTGCTGTGCAGGAGGCCCAGCCTGTAACGATCGGGCAGTTGGCTGACGAAGGAAACCAGATCGCGATCGAGGAATGGCATTCGCCCCTCGATTGAACCGGCCATCATCACTCGGTCGCCCCGTTCCAAGAGGTTGTCGGGCAACCACGATGTCTGATCAAAAAACAACACACGGCGCAGATGAGATTCCGTCACACTCGAAGAGAACGGGAAATCATTGCGGTCATGGCCGCAAGTGGCCAATCCACCGAGGAGCGAATCGCGTTCCCGCGCCGTCATGGCTCCAAACCAGGAGATCATCCGGGTGGCAAAGTCCCGTTCACCCGCGCTTCGGGCAAATATGTCGAACTTGGCCGATGCGCCGGGCAATGCGCGCATCAAAGGGGCGAGGAGATTGTTGTGAAGCGACGCTGGAACAAGTGACCGGTAGACACCCGCCAGAGACTCTGCGCGATGTTTGGGGTAGCCGCCGAGAATCTCGTCCGCCCCTTCGCCCGTAAGCACCATCTTGACGTCCCGCGAGGCTCGAACCGACATCAGGTAAATTGGAATGTCCGTACTTTGTGAAACAGGTGCCCCCCGATGGCGGACCATCTTAGGCAGATGATTCATCAGGTCATCCGCCTGGATGACGATTTCGCAATGATCGGTCTTGAAATGATCGGCGACGCGCCGGGCGAATGGAAGCTCGCTGTAAGCCTGTTCGCTGAAACCGACCGAAAACGTACGAATGGGGTTGTCGCTGTGCCTGGTCATCAGGGCAACGATTGCCGACGAGTCGAGCCCCCCGGACAGAAAGGCGCCAAACGGCGCATCACTGCGCATCCTGATCTCGACAGAACGGTCGAGCAATTCCAGAAATCGTCGCTTGGCGCTTCCTGGATCGATATCCGCTGTCAGATCGGTCTGATCCGGGGGCGCATAATAGCGCGTTTCCGTTACTTCCCCTTGCGACCACACAGCGTAGCTTCCCGGGTTGAGCTTGCGGATCTGTTTGAAAAGCGTCCGCGGTCCAGGCACGTACCGCCAGGTCAGATACTCGCGCACTCCATCCAGATCGAGCTGCTGGCCATCTGGCTGCGCAGACAACAACGCGCTGATCTCCGAGGCAAACGACAGCAAATTTCTGCCTTGCATGAGGTAAAGGGGTTTTTTTCCAAAGGGGTCGCGAGCGAGGATCAATTCGCGCCGTTGAGCGTCCCACAGCGCAAAAGCGAACATCCCGCTCAATCGGTCGAACATGGCCAGGCGCCACTGGTCATAAGCCCTGAGCAGCACTTCCGTGTCGGAGCGTGTGCGAAAACGGTGACCGAGACCGATCAACTCCTCACGCAGCTCGATGTAGTTGTATATTTCGCCGTTGAAAATAATCCGGAGCCGTCCGTCCTCGGTCTGCATCGGCTGATTTGAATCGGCGTTTAAGTCAATAATCGCCAGGCGGCGATGCACCAATGCCAACTGGTCCTCGCCTGTATTCAGGTCCAGGAGTTCGATGCCTTCGGCATCGGGACCACGATGCTGCAAGGCATTCGACATCCCGACGGCCCGATCTTGTGGCTTCTCGACCCTGCGCCCAATCCAGCCGGCAATTCCGCACATTCTTTCCCTTGGCCCTCTTTCCCTTGTTTGCGTATGATCGAGGACACCAATCTACAGCGAATATATTAAATAGCTGCTCGGTGGAGTGATTTTAAAACTGAGCCTGATTTGGTTCGATCAGGCCCTCTCGGCTGCAACTGGAGACGACAGTCCTTGGGTTTCCACGCGATTGATCGCCAGCAACCAGGCAGACCGCTCGAACCGATCCTGACCCGATGACGAGTTATGGCAGGCCCAGTGCCCGCAACATCTCCCGGTCCGGGATCGCAGGCCCCTTGGGTTGGATAACACTCATTCCGTAAGGATTGGAGAATTCCCAGGCCGACCACGGCATCGCGAAGCGTTCCGCCTCTCTGCGCACTGCGATGAGATAGCGCAGGCGATCAGCATCGAAAGCTCCCATGCGGCCATCCGCAGACATCAGGATAACGCCGAATTCGCCCACGAACAGGCGTCGGCTCGCTATGCCATGGGCTTCAGCCCAGTCGACCGCCTGACGGAAACCCGCTTCGAGCTGGCTCTGCCCCCAATTCTGCTCAAAGTATCGGGCGATCGTTTCACGCGCCGAGGCCATGTTCATCACCTCTTCGATCTGGCTCAAGCCGGCGGCGTCCATCTGCGCCTTGAGGGTTTCGGCGACCACTTCGGGCGTGCTGGCGTCGGCAGGCCAGGGAAGGCCGGAGGAGAAAGCGTTCTTGTCATCGGCCCGCTGGTGCGTGAAGCTGTGCGGATCATACATGTGGAAGCTGTAATAGACGTTGGGGTCGTCGAAGTTGGGGTCCAGGTTGACCAGTCCGGCGATGCTCCCGCCGCAGGCGCCGGTCGCGACGATGGTGAGTTCGCTGCTGACGGCGCGAATATCGCGAACCGTGCCTGCCATGATCCGCTGCCAGTCATCGCTGCCGCTTGAATCGCAAGGGTAGTAGGCGGGCTCGTTATAGGGCTCGAGGGCGACCTTGTCGGCGCCAATTTTGATCAGCATGGCAGCCACCGCCACTACCATTTTGCGATAGCGGGCAACACCCTCGCTGTCGGCCCCGCCATAGATCATTTCCATGCTGTAAGCCGGAACCTGGCTGACGCCATGCAGATCGAAAACCACCTTGAGCCCGCTTGAAACGACCCGCTGCACCGCAGCGGCAAGCATGTCCAGCGCCTGTTGTCGTTTGGCGCCCCCGCTGGCAAGCAGAGGGCCAGGGTCGACACTCAGCCGGACAAAGTCGAAGCCCATAGATCGAATGCGATCAAACTGGTCGCCGTCCGGCCAATCGGTGAGCGGCCTGCCGCCCGCAAGCCATTCCTTCTCGCTGCGATAGGGCGGCCATTTGTAGGAACCATCTTTCTCCACCGGCGACCAGTTGAGCCATTCATGGACGCCGACGCCGCGCTCAAGCGGGATCGGCGCCGCCTCGGCTGACATAGCCATGCCAAGCGCGCACGCTATGACGTAGACAACTTTTCTCATCGCAAAACTCCGCGTCATGGCCGAAGATATTAACCGCGGGAACGGAAAAGAGGATGCCGCCACACGCTTTTTCGACGGGATGGTGTATGAGGATCAAAATCTTGGCGGAGCGCGGATGAGGGTCGGGTGGTATTTCAACCGATTGCGCAGCATGGAGTTGGCCGAGATATTGCATCGGTTGGACGAGCAGCGCCGGAGGACCGTTTCGCGCCGCCGCGACAACGGCTGGCAGCGCTATGCGTCGCCGCAGTTGCACCCGGTGCTGCACGGATTGCGGAATGCTGTGCCGGCCGCTGCGACACCAGCCCAGCGGCAAGCTATCGAGGCGGCTGCGCAAAACACTTTTCGAGGCCAGTTTTCAGCACTTGGGCAGACCTGGCCACAGCGAGACCCCTATACTCTCTTTCCACCCGAGCTCTGGCGCCTTGATCCGGTGACCGGCCGGCTTTGGCCGGGCCCCAAGACCCATACTTTCGATATCGATTTTCGCCATGCCACCGGCCGTGGCGATGTAAAATATGTTTGGGAAATCAACCGGCTGCAGCAACTGCCGCCACTGGCTGCCCATCTGCTTCTCACCGGCGATGATCAATCCCGTGCGGCCATCGAGGCGGCGATCGAGAGCTGGCATTTCGCCAACCCACCATTTCGGGGCGTTGGCTGGGCCTCGGGCATCGAGGTCGCGCTACGAGCCATCAGCCTGATTGTCACGCTCGACCTCGTCGGCGACCGGCTTGGCGCGGCGACGCGAGAAAAAGTCGGTGAAATACTGGCGGCAAGCGCCTATTGGCTGCCGCGGTTTCCCTCCCGTTTTTCGTCCGCCAACAACCATCTCGTCGCGGAACTGGCTGGCGAATATCTGATCGGTCTGGCTTTCGGGGCCGAGGTGGCTCGCGAGTCGCTCCTGGCTGAGGTGCTCAAACAGATCCTGGCCGATGGCGCCGGGGCCGAGCAGACCCCGACCTACGCCGCCTTCAGTGCCGAGCTTTTCCTGCTGTGCGCTGCGGCGGCGCGCCAGGCCGGACTGCCTTTTCCCCAGCCCGTCGAAGCGCGTTTGGCCGCTTTCGCCAATTTCGCACGCTGGCTCCCGCCGAAAGCCAGCGGCTTCGGCGACAATGATGAAGGCCGCGTGATCACGCTGGGGGGCGAAACCGATTATGTCGGATCGGTCGCGGCCGCCATCCATGGTTTTCTACGGATGCCGGGCAGGGCACCGGAGCCCGGCGATTTTCGCGCGCTTTTCTTCGGCGCGCCACCGCGGCCGGCGCCGGTGCCGGATGGATTGCATACGTTCACGCAAGGCGGGCTCTCCGTCTGGCGCGGCGAGATGAATGGTCGCAACGTCCATCTGACATACGACCACGGCCCGCTGGGCTACCTTTCGATAGCGGCGCACGGTCATGCCGACGCGCTGTCGCTCACCCTGTGCATTGACGGCGATCCGGTGCTGGTCGACCCCGGCACATGGCTCTATGGTTCGGGGGGAGGCTGGCGCGACTGGTTCCGCTCGACGCCGGCGCACAACACTCTGAACCTAGAGGGTAAAAGCCAAAGCATCATCTCCGGGGCGTTCAACTGGTCGCACAAGGCGGTTGCGACATTGGTGGAGAGCGAGCCGGGGCCGCACTGGAGGCTGTGTGCCCGACATGACGGGTACAAAGGCCGCTTCGGCGTTGTGCATCAACGCGCCGTGACACGCGATGGCGACGGCATCCTCGTGACCGACCAACTGCTCGGCGGCAGCCGCGTCGCTGAGATCGTCTTCCAACTCGCCGCCGACCTCCACGCCAACAGGGATGGAAACATTGTCACGGTATTGCGCGGCGCTGAACCTTTGATGACTATCCACTTTCCAGACGCAGCGATCCACATCCGTTCCGGCGGCGACACACCGGGCCAGGGCGGCTGGGTTTCGCCGCGTTTTGGTGCAAGGCAGCCAGCCGAACGCCTCGCATGGCGTGGCCAAGTAGGCGAAAAGGGAGTAGTCATCCGGCTCGCGCCAAGTCCGCCGCAGACCCGATAACGGGCAGGTTGCAGGCGCAGCGTTCGACATTAATTACGTTCAGATATTTAGCGGTTTTGACACCGTTGATCTGCTAATTTGGCCATGATTGTTCTGCCAGTCGCATCCCGATACACAGTTGCGGGCAGCATATGATGGGCCTGGCAATATGTGCTTCGCGACGAGCCGGATCGCCATTTCACCACCTAGGAGCCACTGCATCGATGTTTTCGGAATTCGCCAGAGTGATCGTGGAAAAACTCTCACACATCAATCTGCTGACACTCGGTCTCCTGTTGCTCACGGCGCTGGGGAGCGCGGTGGTCGCCTACTGGCGAACGGTCGAACAGAAATCCTTCCGGGACTTTTTCGACTTCGCCTTTCCCGCGGAAGTCATCATGCACCCATCCGCGCGAGCGGACGCATTGTTCTGGATCACGAAAAGGCTGGTGATGCCCTTCCTGCTCATTCCCGCCGGTGTCACCTTCGTTGCCGCCACGGGATATGCAACAAACCAGGCAGTCGGCTGGCTCTTCAGCATCTCGCAACCGCTGATACCCGGCCCCGCCGGTCCAGTGACGATCATCCTCTTCACCGTAACCATGCTCGTTGCTTACGATATCTCCTACTACCTCTATCACGTTGCCCAGCACCGTTTTCCGTTCCTGTGGGAATTGCACAAGGTGCATCATTCGGCCGAAGTGATGGTTGGGATCACCAAGGACCGGGTTCACCCCCTGGACGATTTGATGAACCGGATCTGGGACGGCGTCATACCGGGGATCAGTTTCGGCTTGTGGAGCCTGATTGCGCTTAATCCGGCCGAGATCGCCATATTTGGCATCAACGTCTATGTCATTCGCAACATTCTCATGATGGACTTTGTTCGCCACACGCATCTGAAGATTTCCTTCGGCCGATTGAACGGCGTCATCTTGTGTCCGCACTGGCACCAGGTGCATCACAGCGTCGACCCTCGCCACTACGACAAGAATTTCGGGCTGCTTTTTTCATTCTGGGATCGCATATTCGGAACGCAGTTCATCCCGGATCCGGACGAAGACCTCAAGTTTGGACTGATAGATCGCGACGTACGCGACTATCAGTCGCTTTTCGGACTTTACGTGCTGCCGCTCAAGAAAATGGCAAACCATATCATGCGACTTTTTCAAAAGCGCATCGATGTCGCGCAGCCGCAGGACCGTCTCCAACCATGAACAAAATGGCTTCGATTGACGCTGTTGGTGCGGAGCGACTGGAAATCGTCAGTTCGACGGATCGCCTGGCCGCCATCGAAGCCGAATGGGTAGACCTATGGCATCGTACCCATGCACTGATCTTTCAGAGCCATGCCTGGGTTTCGGCATGGTGGAGCACCGTGCGTGACCGCGACCGGCGCTCGCTGCGGATCGGCCTGGCATGGAGCGATGACAGGCTGGTCGCTGTCATTCCCCTGGCGATCGGCAGACGAAAAGGACTTCGGCTCCTCGAATGGGCCGCCAATAGCTATACGGACTATGGTGATATTCTTGTCGCGCCGGAATGCTCCCTATCGGCCCTCCAGAACCTCTGGAACCGGATCTGTTCGGCAGGTGGCTTCGATCTTGCTTTTATCAATCGTCTGTCTCCGGATGCGGCAGCCCGCAGGATTTTTACACCGGCCTCTTCCAGCGGCGTCAAGCTTCGCGCCAATCACCGGGAGGAAGTCAGTTATCGCGTCGCTGGACAGTGGGCCAGCGGAGCAGCGTGGCTGGCGGACCAGCCGAAAAAGATGCGCCAGAACTATCGGCGCGGCATCAAGATACTGGAAGAAACAGGCGAAGTGAAATTCCGCCTCCTGTCGGCCGACGAGCCGCTGCAGCCATTGCTGGAGCGACTATCGGCGCTGAAGCGCAGATGGCTGGAAAAGCACACGCGTGAATCCGACCTTTTCGAAGAGGGCGAGCCGGTTCTTGCCGCTCTGGTCGACGCGCTGTCACGCGCCGGTGTGCTGCGCATTTTCGTACTTGAATGCAATGGTGCGATGGTCGCGGTTTCCATCAACATCGTCCAACACAACGTCATGATGGCATTCGTTACCACCTACGACCCTGATTTTAGCCGAGCGTCGCCGGGTGCGGTCCTGATTACGGAGTATATACAGTGGTCGTTTGATCACGGCTTGGGATTGGTCGATTTCCTCTGTGGCGGAGAGGCCTTCAAACATAGGTTTGCAACACAGGCCGTTACCCTCCAATCCGTTCTTGGGGCACGCACTGTGCAGGGCGCGCTCGCTTCTCTCGCTGATCGTATCTGTCAGACGATCCGCGTACGCTCACGCGGATTGGCGTCGGCGAATCCAGAGCGCCCGCCCGATGAGACTGCTTAATTTAGCTGGATAACTCGGGCACAAGCCGCCGAGCGACACGGGCGCGCCATTCGAAAATCCGCGTCGATTGCGCCTCGGAATCGAGACCGAATGGGTCCGCAGGTCGAGATTTCAGCCAATTCTCGCAATCAAGTCTCTCGAGGCGCAGTTTGTTGTCTGCGAAGCGTCGCAACACGTTCGTTGGCGTCACAATGGCAGCAGGCTAGGTCCTGAAAATCATTGAAGATTTTTTCGGACAGGGCGCCTACCATAGGTCCGCGTTTTACTGTGATTCAACACCTTAGGTAGGCTGGTAGCGGGAGAGGGACTTGAACCCCCGACCCCAGGATTATGATTCCCGTGCTCTAACCAACTGAGCTACCCCGCCAGGGCGGCGAAAGGCCCGAAATCCGCCTTAAATCAAAAGGCATTTCGAAGCGTTCGCCAAGGTCGCGCGGATATAAGGTTGGGAGGGCGAGCCTGTCAAGCATCGATGCGCGAGGGGCGCCGGCATATTGTCGCCGGTAAAAGCTTTGCCGGGCTGGCATCTCCGGTAAGCCACCGGGGTTGAGTTCGACGGGGCACGCCGCTATGTCTCGGCCAAGAAATTAGAGTTTGAAGCTGATGAAGCCGCGCATTGCAGTCCTCGGTTGCGGATACTGGGGCAGCAACCACATCCGCACCCTCAAGGCGCTCGGCGCGCTGCATGCGGTTTCCGATGCCAATCGGGCGCGGGCCGAAGGCTTTGCCAGCGAGCAGGACTGCCTGGCGATCGAGCCCGACCAGCTGTTCGTGCGTGACGATATCGACGCCATCGTCATGGCGCTGCCGCCGCAATTCCATGCCGATCTTGCCGTGCGCGCCGCTGAGGCCGGCAAGGACGTGCTGGTGGAAAAGCCGATTGCGTTGACCGTGCCCGACGCCGAGCGCGCCGTGCAGGCGGCCAAGGACAATGGCCGCGTGTTCATGGTCGGCCATGTCTTGCGCTTCCATCCCGCCTTCGAGACGCTGAAGGCGCTGATCGACAATGGCGAGCTCGGCGAGGTCCGCTACATCCACTCGCACCGGCTCGGCCTCGGCAAATTCCACACCGAGAACGACGCACTGTGGGATCTGGCGCCGCACGATCTGTCGATGATCCTGGCCATCACCGGCACCGAGCCGATCGAGGTCAGGGGCGAGGGGGCGGCACTCCTCGACAATCTCAGCGATTTCGCGCATCTGCACATGCGTTTTCCCAACGGGCTGCGCAGCCATCTCTTCACCTCGCGGCTCAATCCCTATCGCGAGCGGCGGCTGACCGTGGTCGGCACCAAGGCAATGGCGGTGTTCGACGATGTCGAGCCCTGGGAGCGCAAGCTGGCCGTCTACCGCCACGCGGTGTGGCAGGACAGCGGCCAGTGGGCCTTCACCACCAACGAGCCGTCCTATGTCGCGGTCGGCCAGGGGATGCCGCTGACGCGCGAGCTCAAGCACTTTATCCAGTGTATCGAGACGCGGGCCGAGCCGCGCACCAGCGGCGAGGAAGCCATCAGGGTGCTGCGCATCCTGACGGCGGGTACAGTCACGCACACAAAGTCCTGAGACCGTTTCGAAACTCTGCTTTTAAGGCAGATCGAAACTAAAACTGTCTCCGAGAGGGTAGTGTTTACTCTGCGGGAATCTGCGCCGGCCTGGCTGCGAGCCGGCTGAGCATGGCTTCGGCCTCGGCGCCGCGCTCGGAGCGCTCGATGAAGCCGCCGCCGAAGACGCGGGCTTCGTTGCCGTCGTCGGAATAGAGCACGCAGGCCTGTCCGGGCGCGATGCCGGACTCGCCGTCGACCAGTTCGACAAAGGTGCTGCCGGCGCGGTGATGCAGCACGGCCGGGCGCGGCGGCCGCGTCGAGCGGACCTTGGCGAACAGCTCCATGCCGGCGGCCGGAATGTCGGACAGCGCGCGATCGCCCAGCCAGTTCATGTTGCGCAGATAGATCTTGTGGGTCTCCAGCGCCTCGCGCGGGCCGACGATGACACGGGCCCGGTCGGCGTCGAGATGGACGACGTAAAGCGGCTCGCCCGAGGCGATGCCGATGCCGCGGCGCTGGCCGATCGTATAGCGCAGGATGCCGTCATGGCGACCGAGCACGCGGCCGTCGATATGGACGATGTCGCCTGGGTTGGCGGCAGCTGGCTTCAGCTTGGCGATGATGTCGGAATATTTGCCCTGGGGCACGAAGCAGATGTCCTGACTGTCCTGCTTGGCGGCAACGGTCAGCCCCATTTCTTCGGCGATGGCCCGCACCGCAGGCTTGGACAGCCCACCCAGCGGAAAGCGCAGATAGTCGATCTGCGCCTGCGTGGTGGCAAACAGGAAATAGCTCTGGTCGCGGTCGGCATCGACGGGCCGGAATAGCGCGCGGTGGGCGCCATTGGCCCCGGAGCGGATATAGTGGCCGGTGGCGAGCGCATCGGCGCCAAGGTCCTTGGCGGTGGCCAAAAGGTCGGCGAACTTCACCGTCTGATTGCAAGAGACGCACGGAATGGGCGTTTCGCCGGCGACGTAGCTTTCGGCAAACGGGTCGATGACCGCCTTACGGAAGCGCTCCTCATAGTCGAGCACGTAATGCGGAATGCCCAGTGTCTCGGAAACGCGGCGGGCATCGTCAATGTCCTGGCCGGCGCAGCACGACCCGGCCCGGTGCGTTGCGGCGCCATGGTCGTAGAGCTGCAGCGTGACGCCGACGACATCATAGCCTTCGCGCTTCAAAAGGCCGGCAACGACAGACGAATCCACACCGCCCGACATGGCGACGACGATGCGGGTGTTTTGCGGGCTGGCGGGAAGGTCGAGGCTGTTCATGGTTCTTTCGTTCTGCGCGGCGCTTCAATGGCAGTGGCGCGAATATAGGTCAACCACACCAGCGGCGCTAGCTTTGCGGCGGTGCCGATTTTGCGGGAAAATTGCGCGCCTGCCCGCCGTTGCCTCAAATGCCGATAAAAAGACTAACGCGGCGTTCATGATCCTTACCTACTCATTAGGGTTCGCTTAGGCAATTTTTAAAGCTGTGGCGGTAATGTGGTGGGGATTGGGTCTTTGAGTTTTTAGTAGAGAGTACGATGACCGATCTTGTTAGACCGCGAGTCAAATATGTTATTGGGCCTGACGGCAGCCCTCTTACGATTGCCGATCTTCCGCCGACGAATACACGTCGCTGGGTTATCCGGCGCAAGGCGGAAGTGGTTGCTGCGGTGCGCGGCGGGCTTTTGAGCCTCGACGAGGCATGCCAGCGCTACAAGCTGACCACCGAGGAATTCCTGTCCTGGCAAGCGTCGATCGACGAATACGGCCTTGCCGGGCTGCGTACGACGCGCATCCAGCAATACCGGCACTAGAGCCAGGACCACAACAGAAAAGGGCGCGGTAACCGCGCCCTTTTGCCTGTCGGTAATGCCTGCTTCAGACCGTCAGCACCACCTTGCCGATCGGCCTAGTGGCGAGAAAAGCGTGCGCGGCGCCCGCCTGTTCGAGCGGAAACGCCTTTGCCACATGGACCGCAAGCTTTCCCGCATCGACCAGTTTGCCAAGTTCGACGAGGCCTTCACGGTCGGGCACGACGGACATGCGCTCGACGCGGATCCCACGCGCAGCAGCCTTGGCTCGGGTGGTGTCGTGGACATTGAGCAGCGACACCAGGGCGCCACCGTCCTTCAGGACTGTCAGCGATTGGTCGGCATGGTCGCCGCCCATCGGCTCCAGCACCAGGTCGACGTCGCTGACCTCGGCGGTGAAATCTCGCTTGGTGTAGTCGACCACTTCATCGGCGCCGAGCGAGCGGACGAAATCGAGTTTCTTCGGGCTGGCGGTGGCGATGACATAAGCGCCGTGCGCCTTGGCGATCTGCACCGCCAGATGCCCGACGCCGCCGGCCGCGGCATGGATCAGCACGCGCTGGCCGCGCTTCAGGCCGCCATGGCGGACAAGGCCTTGCCAGGCGGTCAGGCCGGCCAGCGGCAGCGCGCCTGCATGAAAGTGATCGATGCCTTGCGGCTTCGGTGCGATTTCATCAGCCGGGGTGACAGCGAGTTCCGCATAGGCTGCGGCCTGCTTGGGAAAATGCGGCATGCCGAACACGGCGTCACCGACCTTGAGGCCGCCATCGACGCCTGGGCCCACCGCCTCGACCGTGCCTGAAATATCCCAGCCCAAAGTGAAGGGCGGTTCGCCCAGCAAAGGATAGTAACCGGCGCGCACCGAGCCATCGACCGGATTGATGCCGGCGGCATGCACGCGCACGAGCACTTCGCCTGACTTGGGCGAGGGCGCGGGGCGATCGGCGATGACGAGGACGTCGGGTCCGCCGACTGAATTCTGGACACGGCACGCATGGGAGGCTCCTGCTGGGGTTTCCGTGCCACTATCATTTGGATAGTAATATTCCCTTGTCCAGTATGTACCTTTTCCATATATAGGCACCTAATGGATAGTGATAATGATTGCGGCTCCGGCTATGACGCCTTCCAGCGGACGTGTCCTTCGCACGCCGTGCTCGAGATGCTGGCCAGCAAATGGGTCTATCTGACGGTTTGTGCGCTGCGCCGTGGCCGGATGCGCAACGGCGAACTGGCGCGTAAGCTCGAAGGCATCACGCCTAAAATGCTGACGCAGACGCTGCGCGTCCTCGAGCGCGACGGGCTTGTGCGGCGCGAAATCTTTCCGGTGATCCCGCCGCGGGTCGAATATGAATTGACCGAACTTGGCCAGAACCTGGCGGGGCTGCTCACCCAGATACGCTCCTGGTCGGAAGAGCATGTGCCTGACATCAAGCAAGCGCGGGCGAGGGCGGCGGCGAACCAGGACGGGGATTTGACACGGGCCTGAAGCTGCGGCCGCCTTACGGCCGGATCAGCAGCGCCGGAGCCTTTTGGCGCGCTACACGCAAAGCAAAGCGCGGCGTCAGGCGGCGCCGGTCGGGTTAAAACCCTGCCGTCAGCCGATCATGGCGCTGCGACCGCCGAGTTCCGCGTCGCGGATCTTGGTGTCGCGCGATTCCAGCATCTCGGCCTTGGAAAGCTCCGCTTCAGCTTCGCCGAGTAATGATTCGGCAGCGCTTCGCTGCTGGGCGAGGTCGCTTTGAGAGTTTCTGAGGTTATCACGGCGCAGACGCGCCGCCTTGGCGAAGGTCGGATAGGCAAAATGATTGATGTCGGTGATGCCGGCCTTCTTCTCCTCGGCGGTGATCTGAAGCTCCAGTTCAACGGCCATGCGCTCGAACTCGGCGATCATCATGTCGAGCTGCAGCAGCTGCCGCCGCTTCTCATTCACCTGAAATTGCTTCAGCCGAACGAGGTTTTCACGTGACTTCATGATTCGGTACTCCCGGAAACGCACACCTGCACATATCGTCCAATCCGCCCGCCAGGGCCTGGCGCCGCCCGTATCCACCGGCATTCCCCGAACTATGGGAAACAAATCCCTAAAGTTTTTTGCCGGCGGTAACCATTCGTTTACGCGCATTGTTAATCATAAGGGCGAGGACTTAAGGCCGGGTAAAAATTCCGGCTCCCGATACGGAAGCCGGCCAGCGAGTCCCTAGAGTCACTTAGTCCGACTTATTAATGTGTAGCATTAGCGATTTGGTTCTGTGATTCATCATTAGATTCAAGAGGGTGTAGAAAGGGGTTAAAAAATCTGGTACCGTCCTTGGTGCGGAATTAGGTTTTGTTAACCATTCGATGGCAGCCTCTGTTCAGGCAATCACTGCTCCGGTCCCGGATGGGTCGTGACATGGTCCGGCGGCAGAAAAGGGGAATGAAATGCGCGTTCTGCTGATAGAAGACGACAGTGCAACCGCTCAGAGCATCGAGCTGATGCTCAAATCTGAAAGTTTTAATGTTTACACGACCGACCTCGGCGAAGAAGGTGTCGATCTCGGTAAACTTTATGATTACGATATCATTCTTCTCGACCTCAACCTTCCCGATATGTCCGGCTACGAAGTCTTGCGGACACTTCGCCTGTCCAAGGTGAAGACGCCGATCCTGATCCTGTCCGGCATGGCCGGCATAGAGGACAAGGTGCGCGGCCTGGGCTTCGGCGCCGACGACTATATGACCAAGCCGTTCCACAAGGACGAGCTGGTCGCCCGCATTCATGCCATCGTGCGCCGTTCCAAGGGCCATGCCCAGTCGGTCATCACCACCGGCGATCTGGTGGTCAATCTCGACGCCAAGACCGTCGAAGTCGGCGGCCAGCGCGTGCATCTGACCGGCAAGGAATACCAGATGCTGGAGTTGCTCTCGCTGCGCAAGGGCACCACGCTGACCAAGGAAATGTTCCTCAACCACCTTTATGGCGGCATGGACGAACCGGAACTGAAGATCATCGACGTCTTCATTTGCAAGCTGCGCAAGAAGCTCGACGCAGCATCCGGTGGCCAGAACTACATCGAGACGGTCTGGGGTCGCGGCTATGTGCTGCGCGAGCCGGAAGACATCCGCGTCAGCGCCTGAGCGAACATCATCCAATTGAATCAACGCAAAAAACCCGGCTCAGGCCGGGTTTTTTGCTGTCCTTCTTGGCCGAGGACGTGCCGAGTCAGGCGGCAACCTTCAAGGTACGAAAACGTTCGAGCAGTTGCGGCCGGTTGAACGGCTTCAACAGATAACCCTGGGCGCCGGCGCGCTTTGCCTTCATGATCGAGGCAACATCGACCTCGACCAGTGAGATCAGAATCTGCGGTTTGATCGTGCTCTCCATGGCGCGAACCTGGCGAATGACGTCGACCGCTTGCATGTCCGGCAGGGCGCCGTCGACGACAATCACATCAGGCATCTCGGCAGCGCACATCTCGACAGCATCAAGTCCAGTTGCCGCTTCGATCACCACCATGTCGGAGCCGCCAAGAATCCGTTTTGCAACCTTTCTGATGACGCTCGAATCGTCGACAAACATGCAGCGCTTCATTTCCGGGTCCTCTTTGCCATGGGGCGAACCGGCGGCATCCGGGTATCGGGATGCACACTAGGCCGATCTGGTAAAGAAGCAGAAAAGCCGTTAGGTAAAGTTTTTACAAACATGTCGTTTGCAGCCCCATTCGGCAGGGGCGTTGCCGGCGCTGAAACTTGCCTGTTCTGAATTGCCGCAAATATCAGCGGGAAAAGATACTTGATTGTTCTTGATGCTCGGCGTCCTGCCGAACGGCTTCGCTCAAGCCGCGGACAGCACGATCTCTTCGGCGGTCGCATGAATCGAGATCGTCATGTTGGCCTCACGCGCCAGCAGCAGCGTGTAGTAGGGCTGGACGGTATGGGCGTCGATAGGCTCCTCGGGCTTGTTGCCGGAATGGAGCTCGAGGAATTTCGGCGGCACGCGCAGCATCGGGCCGCTTGCGGCAAGCGCAAAGCGCGGCTCGGTGTCGAGGTTTTCCAGCGTGACCACCAATCTGCCACCGCGCGGGATGGCAGCATTGGCGACGAGCAGCAAATTGAGCAGCAACTTTACCTTGTTCTTGGGCAGCAGGGCGCGAACCCCGTTCCAGATCAATTCCGGCTTCTCGTTCTTCAGGAAGGCGATGGCGACGGACTCGGCATCGCCGGTGTCGATCATCATGCCGGCCGAACCGGCGGCGCCGAAGGCGATGCGAGCGAATTGCAGGCGGGCCGAAGCGTTTCTGGCGCTCTGCCGGATCAGTTTCATGGCGTCTTCGTCGGCGCCGCCCTCGTCCAGGAGTTCAAGGCCGTTGTTGATGGCGCCGACCGGCGAAATGATGTCGTGGCAGACTCGGCTGCACAACAAGGCTGCGAGATCGGGTGCGGAGAGAGAGAAAAGCTCAGCCATCGGCGAAAAATCCCTGCTAAAATTCACATCCTGGTGGCCGCGCGGCCGACAGCCACGCTCACCACCCGAATCACGCTCTCTCCCCAGGCATTCTGAATACACAGCGCCCGACCGTGCAGCAACAATCCACAATTCTTGTGAGAAAAACGGCATCTTTGCACAGGATGGGAGCCCGTGCAGACAGTCAGAAACAGCCTTCGAACCGCCATGTTCATGTGGGAGGTTAATGGTTGAAAAAGGATTACGGCATAGTTTGCCCGTAACAGTCATCCTTAACGGCCGCCTAAAGAGCCGGACGGGTGCGAGGCGTCGGCGAAAGTGCTCCCTGACGGAGATTGGAAGCATGGTTTCCCGATTCTACGACCGGACGTTTGTCCGCGTCTTCTTCATGGCGATTGCCCTCATGGGCGCTCTCGCTTTCTCAACCTCTGCGTCGCGGGCACAGGAATACACCGCTCAGGAGATCGTCGATTCCGGTCACAAGTTCTTCGGCGCGACGTCGGGCGGTCTCGCAACCGTCGTCGAGAAGATTTTTGCCTCCTACGGCCTGCCCAATGGCTATCTGCTCGGCGAAGAGGGATCCGGCGCGCTGATCGGGGGCCTGACCTATGGCGAAGGTACGCTCTACACCAAGAATGCCGGCGACCATAAGGTGTTCTGGCAAGGGCCTTCGCTCGGTTGGGATTTCGGCGGCGAGGGATCGCGGGTGATGATGCTCGTCTATAACCTCGACGACGTCAGCAATCTCTACAATCGGTTCGGCGGCGTTGCCGGTTCGGCCTATGTCGTGGCCGGCGTCGGCTTCAACGTGCTGCAGAACAACAGGGTGCTGCTGGTGCCGATCCGCACCGGCGTCGGCGCGCGGCTTGGCGTCAATCTCGGCTATCTGAAGCTGACGCAGAGGCCGACCTGGAATCCTTTCTGAGCGATTCCGACCACACTTCGACCCGATCAACAGATTCTGACCCGGTGCAGCTGCGGCAAACCCTTGCCGCAGCGCTGGATTTGCGTCATGCGAACATGGCAAAGTCCAGACTTGGCGGTTGCCGGATAGCGGCCCGCCCGTAACGGGTAGTCACCTTGGTTCAGTCGATCCTGTTCTTCGCCCTCGGCTTTCTGTGCGCAGGCTTTCTGGCGCTGCTGGTCGCGCCGGCCATCTGGCGGCGGGCGGTCGCGCTGACACGCAAGCGTGTCGAGGCGTCGGTGCCGCGAACGCTGGCCGAGATCCAGGCCGACAAGGACAGCTTGCGGGCCGAGTTCGCCATGACGACGCGCCGGCTCGAAATCAGCATCAAGACGCTGCGTGAGCAGGCGAATGAGCAACTCGTCGAAATCAATCGGGGCCGCGAGGCGCTGAAAGGCCTGGCGGTCGAGCGCAAGGACAAGAAGCAGGCGCTTTCGGAGCTCGGGGAAAAAAACGAATTGCTGCTGCATCGCGAGCAGCAGATACGACAGCTGTCGGACAGGCTTGCACAAACAGAGCGCATGATGGAGAAGCGCGCGCTCGAGCTGGAAAAGCTCGAACATATGTACGACGACGCGTCCTTCTCCTCCAGCAATCGTCAGATTGAACTCGTGGCACGCGAATCCGAGCTGGAAAAACTCGCCAACGACATTTCAGTGCTGCGCGGCCAGCGCAAGGAGGCCGACAAGCGCCATCAGGAAGTCGTCACCGAAGCCAAGGCCACGCGCGATGCCTTGAAGGTCGAAAAGAAAAGAACCGCCGACCTCGACAGAAAGCTCGAGCGCCTGCTCGCCACGCTTGCCGATCGCGAGGACAAGCTCGATCGTCGCGAAAAAGAACTGGCCCGCCTTCGCGAACGGCTGAAGGGCGACGCTACGGGAGCCGCCGCGGCTGCTGGCCAGGTTGGTGCGCAAGACAGTGCCCGCGCCAGGAACGAGGACATCGACAAGACCCTCGCCAAGCTCGAAGGCGACCGAGAGCGGCTGGAAGCCAGGCTGACGACGCTGGCCCGCGAAAACAAGCGGATGAAGGCGGAGCTTGGCGGTTCTGGATCCGCGAAGCCCGGGAATGGCCCCGGCAATGGCAATGATGCCGGTTCTGCCTTGCGCGAACAGATGAACAATCTGGCGGCTGAGGTCGTCCATTTGACGGCCAAGCTCGAAGGACCCGATTCACCGATCGCCAAGGCGCTGGCGGCGCCGCAGGAAACGCGGTCAGGAACCACCAGCCTGGCCGATCGCGTGCGGGCGTTGCAGAAGGCAGATTTGCCGAGCTGAGTTTCAAGCCCCGGCTTGGAATTGCCTGACTACGCCTATCAGGGCGAAAAATGGTGCAGCGCAATGGCTGACGCGGCAGCAACATTCAGGCTGTCGAACCCTTCCGACATCGCGATCCGCACCGTCCGCAGGCGGGCAAGCAGGCTCTCCGGGAGGCCCTCGCCTTCGGTACCGAGATAGAGCGCCAGTCGTTTCGGTCGCGCGGCATCGCGAATGTCAGCCTCACCACGCGGCGACAAAGCGACCTGGCCGAAGCCCAACTCGCCGAGCTTCGCGATGAAAGCTTCAGTGTCGCCGAAGGACGCAAAGGGCACCTTCAACGCGGCGCCGACGGAGACGCGGATCGCCTTGCGATACAGTGGGTCGCAACAGGTGGCGTCGACGAAGACGGCATCGGCGCCGAAGGCGGCGGCATTGCGGAAGATCGATCCGATATTGTCATGGTTGGCGATGCCGATGAGAACGACGATCAACGCTTCGGCAGGCAAGGTGTCGAGCAAGGCCTCGGCGGGCTCCGGCGTGCCCTTGCTGCCGATCGCCAATATACCGCGATGCATGTGGAAGCCGGCGATCCTGTCCATGACGGCGCTTGCCGCAACGTAGACCGGCAGGTCGGCAGGGGCCTTGCGCAGGATGTCGTCGAGCCCGGCCAGCCGGTTTTCGAGGACCAAGACCGACTCCGCAGCAAAGCGTCCGGCTGACAGCAGGACGTCCAGCACCACCTTGCCTTCGGCAACGAACCGGCCATGGCGGCCGGTGAGATCGCGCTCGCGGATGTCGAGATAGGCGGCGACCCGCGGATCGCGCGCGTCGTCGATCTGGATCGGATCCATCAATACCTCGGCCGGCGAAAAATCGTCAGCGAGGTAAGGAGCGATCGGAGCCGCCAGTCAAGCCCTGCAGGTCAAGTCCCGGCGCGGCGCAGACGCGTTGCCATCTGGGACAAGTCGCCTATCCCGAAAATGCCGTCCAGCATGCGCAACAGTTCGCGCACCGCTTCGGACTTGCAGGAATAGTAGATCATCTGCCGGTCGCGGCGGGTCTCGACAAGATCGAGCGCCCTGAGCTTGGCCAGATGTTGCGACAAAGCGGACTGGCTGAGCATCACCTTTTCGGCGATGGCGCCGACCGACATTTCACCGTCGGCCAGATAGCTCATGATCAAGAGCCGCTTTTCGTTGCCCATAAGGGTCAGAAATGTCGCCGCCGATTCGGCATTGGCGATTAGTTTGGTCGAGACCATCGATGCCCCATGTTTTCCTGCTCATCCAAACGCTATGGGGGCAAATAGCGTTGGCTGCTATAATTCAGCTATGGATCACGCTGCTGATTCAGCGTCGCCTGAATCGTAGATCATTTCGCCCAAATCTCAAGACGTGCTTTTGATTCATGACGATTATCCTTGCGTAGCTGGCGCACGACCGGCTTTGGCCATGTCGACCAGAACCGGCCGCAGGTCGCGCGCGGTCTTCAATGGCTGCGGAAAATAGACCCTGCAAACGGTGTCGCCCGACGCCAGGTCCATGCCCTCGGCATCGAAGCCGGTCATGGTCCAACCATCACCTTCAACCCTGGCGAAATGATGGGCATAGACGGCGATGGCGTCGAGATGGTCGGCATTCATGTGGTCGAGAGCGGATTGTTCGCTGGCGGCCAGCTCGTCGACGATCAACCCCTCGGTGATGAGATCGGCACGGTCGAGCAGGTAGGCCTTGCCGAAGCCGCCATTCAGGCTGGCGCGCTCCGGCTCGAGGCGAAAGATCGAGAAATCGCCGAGCTCGGCATAGAGCTTTGCCTTGGGATTGCGGTTGAGATAGCGCCGCTCGGCGCGGGCATGCGCGCTCGACCCGCGTTCCAGCGGCTGCGCCCGGCAGACCAGCGTTATCCTGGGATGCGCCAGCGGATCGCCCTTGCCGGGTTCGCCGACAAGCAGCGAGCAGCGCGGCTCGGCAAGGATGGCGCCGGTATGGGCTGACAGCGCCGAGACAAGGATCAGAGGCGTGCCATCGATGTCGGTGGCGACTCCGACCCTGGAGGCCAGCGGTGCGCCGGTCGACGGCTCGATCACCGCGAGGGCGCCGAAACGGGCGCTGCGGATCAGCGTTGCGGCCAGCCTGATCGCCTCGGCGTCCGTCGCGCGAATGACGTCCTTCTTCGGCTGGTCCAAAATGCTCACCAGGTAAGTTGATTTTCTAAATCCAGTTACTGCCCAATCATGCCGGCTTTGACAAGCGCTTTGATCTCGGCTGTCGAAAAGCCGAAGCGCGCCAGCACAGTCTGGGGCAGCTGATCGTCATCTTCAGACATGCCGGCAAGCGCCGGCTGCGAGGCCGAGAAGCGTGGCGCGGGCGCGGGGCGCTCGAGCGCACCGGCCTTCACAAATGCGTGACGCGCCCGGTTGTGCGGATGATCCCTGGCTTCGGCCAGCGACAGAACCGGCGCCACGCAGGCATCGCTTGCGGCAAACAGCGCGTCCCAGTCGTCGCGTGTCTTCTGCCGGAACCGGTCGGCAATGGCCGCGCGCATGTCCGGCCACAACGCCTTGTCGTATTGGCCGCGGACAAAATCCTCGCCGAGCGGCAGCAGCCTTGCGAATGCGGCGAAGAAGCACGGCTCAAGGCAGCCGACCGCAACGTGGCGTGCGTCCGCCGTCTCATAGGTGTCGTAGAAGGGCGCACCGGAATCGAGCAGGTTGGCGCCGCGCCGGTCGCTCCACAGACCTGCCGACATGAAGGCGTGTATGGGGGCCGCCAGCATCGAAGCGCCCTCGACCATCGCCGCGTCGATCACCTGGCCTTTGCCGGAGCGCGAGCGCTCGAACAGCGCTGCAAGCACCCCGGCGATCAGCATCATGGCGCCGCCGCCATTGTCGGCGATCAGATTCAGCGGCGGCACCGGCCGACCTTCCTCCCGGCCGATGGCATGCAACACACCCGAATAGGCGAGGTAGGTGATGTCGTGGCCGGCACGACCTGCGAGCGGCCCGTCCTGGCCGAAGCCGGTCATGCGGCCGTAAATCAGCGCCGGATTGCGCGCCAATGCAGCATCCGGGCCGAGACCAAGCCGCTCCATCACACCGGGGCGAAAGCCTTCGACAAACAGATCGGCCTTTTCGGCAAGGCGCAGCAGCAGTTCCGTTCCTTTGGCCTGCTTGAGGTCGACGCGCAGGATGGAGCGGCCGTGACGGTCGAGATTGTACGCATCGGAGAGCGGCAGCAGGGGTTGGTCCGAACCGGTGCGCTCGATGCGCAGCACCTCGGCGCCCATCTCCGACAGCATCAGCCCGGCCAGAGGCACCGGGCCGAGCCCAGCCATCTCGATGACTTTCAGGCCGGCCAGCGGACCGGTCTTCACTGCGCCGGCCGCCATGGCCGTCTATTTCGGCGCCATGCGGATTGCCCCATCGAGGCGGATGGTTTCGCCGTTCAGCATCTGGTTTTCGACGATATGCAGGGCGAGCGCGGCATATTCGGACGGCTCGCCGAGGCGGGACGGGAAGGGCACGGCCGCGCCGAGCGAATCCTGCACCTCCTGCGGCATGCCGGCCATCATTGGCGTCTTGAAGATGCCGGGCGCGATGGTGCAGACGCGAATGCCGGAGCGCGCCAGGTCGCGGGCAACCGGCAGCGTCATGCCGACGACGCCGCCCTTGGATGCGGCATAGGCGGCCTGGCCGATCTGGCCATCATAAGCGGCCACCGACGCGGTGTTGACGATGACGCCGCGCTCGCCGCCCTGCAGCGGTTCGAGTTGGGCGGCACGGTCGGCGACGAGGCGGATCATGTTGAAGGTGCCGATCAAATTGATCTCGATCACCTTGCGGTACTGGTCGAGCGGATGTGGACCATCCTTGCCGATCGTCTTCACGCCGATGGCAATGCCCGCGCAATTGACCAGGATGCGCGCTGGCCCAAGTCTCTTTTCCACCTCGGCGACCGCGGCCGCACCGCTGTCGGCGCTGCTCACATCGCACTGGATGGCGGCGCCGCCAATGTCGCCCGCCACCTTCGATGCCCGGTCGATGCCGATATCGAAAATGGCGACGCGCGCGCCCTTGTCGGCCAGCGCGCGGGCGGTTGCCTCGCCGAGGCCGGAGCCGCCGCCGGTTACGATCGCAATCTGGCCGTTCGGGTTCATGCTGCATGCTCCGTGCTGCTCCGGGTCATGCTACGGAGGTCGCCGCCATGGTGCAACCTGACCAATGGGGATCCATCGCGACCGGTGCCGCAACCGATCCTGGAGCTCAGGCCATCACTGGTGCCTGCTCCGCGATCCTGGCAAGGCTGGCATGGCCGACCTCGCCGGAGAGCCGCGCCACGGCACCGGGCACGATCTCGTGCGACAGCAGCCGGTCGAGGTCGACCGGGCGCGGCATGGAGATCTGGCCGCGGGGGATCTTTCTGAAGCCGAGCGGGCCGTAATAAGGCTCGTCGCCGACAAGGATCACCGCCGGCGCGCCGGCCTTGGCGGCCGCCTCCAGCGCGATCGCCACGAGCCGGCGGCCGATACCGAGATTCTTGAAGGCGGGCCGCACGGCGAGCGGCCCGAGCATCAGCGCGCGTCCGGCGCCGGCGGCGATGCGGGTCATGCGCACCGAAGCAACGACGATGTCGCCATCCATGGCGACAAAGGATAGCGAGCGCTCGTGGCCGCCGGTCTCGCGAATCTTGTAGGCGGCCAGCACGAAACGGCCGGGGCCAAAGGCTTCGTCGTTGATGGCTTCGATTTCGGGATCATGCGCCGGAGTTTCCGGCAGGTATTTCACGTCGGCAAGGCTCATGGTCTTCGCGGTCCGATAAAGAGGAAAGGTTGCTGCAAGCGGCAGCGTTCGCCAGTCAGCGCTTTCTAAGCGCGGGCGCCCTTTCGTCGTCGGTCAAACCGGATCAAGCCAAGATCGAACATGCGGAGTGTCCGCTAGCATCAATTTCCGGCGGCTGCAATCGGCTGTTTTCATCCGGCGTTTCATACGAGTGACGCTCTGTTCAGCAGATGACGGCTTCGGCATTGCCGCCTTGCGACTACATTGGCCAAGGCACGCAAGGAGATTTCGTATGGGATTGCTGGTCGAAGGCAAATGGCAGGACCGTCCGGCCAATGTCGATAGCAGCGGCAGGTTCATCCGCGCCGAGACGCAGTGGCGTGACTGGATCACGCGCGACGGCGCGCCGGCGCAAGGTCGTACGCGCGGCTTCAAGGCCGAGCCCGGACGCTACCATCTTTATGTCTCGCTCGCCTGTCCGTGGGCGCACCGCACGCTGATCTTTCGCGCGCTGAAGAAGCTAGAAGACATCATCCCGGTTTCAGTCGTGCATCATTTCCTCGGTGCTGAGGGCTGGACGTTTTTGGCCGAGGATGGCGCCACCGGCGACACGCTCTACGGCCTCGACTTCCTGCACCAAATCTACACCAAGGCCGATCCAGCCTATTCGGGCCGGGTTTCGGTGCCGGTGCTGTGGGACAAGAAGGAAGAGACCATCGTCTCCAACGAATCCGCCGAAATCATCCGCATGCTCAATTCGGCCTTCGACGAGTGGGGCGATGCCGCTCTCGATTCCTATCCGCCAGGCCTGCGCGGCGAGATCGACAAGGTCAATGCGCTGGTCTTTCCCGCCGTAAACAACGGCGTCTACCGCGCCGGCTTTGCCACCACGCAAGCGGCCTATGAAGAGGCGTTCGGCGAGCTGTTCGCGGCGCTCGACACGCTGGAGGGCCGACTGTCAAAACAGCGCTATCTCACTGGCGAGCGTGTCACCGAGGCCGATTGGCGGCTGTTCACCACGCTGGTGCGTTTCGACCCGGTCTATGTCGGCCATTTCAAATGCAATCTGCGCCGCATCGCCGACTATCCGAACCTTTCGAACTATCTGCGCGACCTCTACCAGGTGCCCGGTATCGCCGGCACGGTGAACCTGCACCACATCAAAATGCACTATTACGGCAGCCACGAGAGCATCAACCCGACGCGCATCGTGCCGGTCGGGCCTGGGCTCGACTATGGCGCGCCGCACGACCGGGCGCGGTTCAGGCAGGCGGCGTGAGCATCGGATTGACAGCCTACCAGTACGGCGATACCGGCTCGCCTTCAAAAACCTCGGCAAGCCGCCGCAGCGTCGCCGGCGTCGTGCCATGCGGCAAGCGGTCGAGCGGAAAGAAGCCTGCTTCGGCGATCTCGTGGTCCGGCAGTTTCGGCGCGGTCTGGTTGAAGGTTTCGATGAGATAGAGGCCGACATGGTCGCGGCGGCTGGAGCGGCGGTTGAAATGCATCGATTTCAGCACCGGCTGGGCTGTCAGCGCGATGTTGCCTTCCTCGGCCAGTTCGCGCACCAGCGCCTCACCGAGCGTCTCGCCGACTTCGACGCCCCCGCCCGGCAATTGCCAGCCGGGAACGTAGGTGTGGCGGATGAGGAAGACAGTGTTCGAGGCTCGATCGTGGATCAGGCCGCGCACGCCCAGCGTCATCGGCCGCCGCAGCAGGAAATAGAGATGGAACAGCCTTGCCCTGAGGCCTGCCCAGCCGGTCTGGCGAAACGCCTGCTCCGGGTCCGATATAGCCATGACTAGCGAAACCGTGGATGGGCAGGAAACAGTGAGTGGAAAGCGGGGAGCGCGTCGCCTATGAAGGAAGGATGTTCAGGCTCGCGCATATTTCCGATGTCCATCTGGGGCCGCTTCCCGGTGTAACCTATCGCGAACTCGCGTCCAAGCGCGTCGTCGGCTACGTCAACTGGCAGCGCAACCGCCGCCGCCATATGCACGATGCCGTCATCGACACCATCGTCGCCGACATGAAGGCGAGCACACCCGACCACCTCACCGTTACCGGCGATCTGGTCAATCTGGCGCTCGACGGCGAGATCGAGATGGCCAAGCACTGGCTTGAGACGCTGGGTTCGCCGGAGGATGTCTCGGTGGTGCCGGGCAACCACGACGCCTATGTGCCGGGCGCCTTCGACAAGGTCTGCCGCTCCTGGGCGGCGTGGATGAGCGGCGACGGCGTGACTGCGCCGATCGACCGCAACGCTTTTCCCTATCTGCGCGTACGCGGCAATGTCGCGCTGATCGGCGTTTCGACGGCGCGCGCCACGGCGCCGTTCATGGCCAACGGCTTCTTCCTCGAAGGTCAGGCGCAAAGGCTGGCGACAGTGCTCGACGCAACGAACAAACGCGGCCTGTTGCGGGTGATCATGATCCATCATCCGCCGGTGCGCGGCGCCGTCGCCCAGCAAAAGCGCCTGTTCGGCATCTCCCGCTTCCACAAGACCGTTCATAGGCATGGCGCCGAACTCGTGCTGCACGGCCATTCGCATCTGCCGTCGCTGTTCTTCATCGGCGGGCGCGGCGCCAGGATTCCGGTCGTCGGCGTCGCCGCCGCCGGGCAGTCGCCAGGCAGCAAGAACCCGGCGGCACAGTACAATCTGCTCGATATTGACGGGGAGAAGGGCAATTGGCTGATTCGCCTGACGCGGCGCGGCCTGACCGGGCCGGCCTTGCCGCCATCGGACCTGCAGGTCATTGAACTCGGCGCGCAGACACCGAGGCCTCCAGATCGTTGATCAGAAGCTGATCTTCATCGCCATCAGGCGATCCCAAAACAGCGCGGCCGCCACCGCCAGGCCAACAAGCGCGCCGGCGGCGACCAAGCCGAGACCGGAAAGGAACGTCGACCAGCCCCTGCGGGGCACGGCTGCTTGCAAGGGCGGCTCAGCTTCCGGCACGGCGGCGCGTTTCAGGTCGGCGACGGCCGGCTCGACACCGCCCTCCATCATGCGCTGACGCTCGACGATACGCTCCGCCACATAGCGCGTGACCTGATCGGCGACCGGTTTCATATCGGTCGATTCGGCGAGCACGACGCGGCCGATGCGGGTATCCCTGAGAAAGCGGTAGGTGCGGCGGTCGCGCCCCATGGCGACATGGCTGACGGCGTCGATCCACAGGCGGGGCTGCAGGCCGGAGGAGACGACGAAGTCGAAATTGTCCATGTCGGCGGGCACGTCGGCAAAGACCGGGGCGAGCTCGGCGGCGAGCAGATCAAGCCGCATCCGGTGCGCCTCGCGCATGTCGACCACGACATCGTCGCGATCGGCGAAGGCATTTTTCACATCGCGAACGGCGTCGGACAGTTTGCGGGAGGTGTCGATGGGGGTGATGTTTTCGCCAGTGTCCTTCATCGGCGTCGCCTCGCTGATATGGTTAATTGCGAGTTAACACAGGCGGCGGCAAAATGCACTGGCGAGATGCGGGGCGCAAGTAAGTTAGCTCGCCGCGGCCTCGAATGTCGGACGCAGGCGCCTGCCGCGGCGTGCCATGTTTCGGCGCACGGCCTGGGCGACCACATCAGGCACTTCCTCGACCAGGATATGGCCGGCATCGAGCACGTGATGAATATGAAAATGCGCCGGCAGACAATCAGCCTGGGTAAAGGGCAGCACCGGATCGTCCGTTCCCCAAACCACCATCACCGGCATGTCGAGGGTGTCCAGCTGTTCGCGGGGTATGACCCCCTGCCGCTCGTTCCTGGTCATGACGGCCGATATCTCAATCAGCTTGCGCAACTGGCCGGGGCGACGGCGTAGGTCCGCCAGGACGCCAACGATGCGTTCGGGCGGCGGGCTTCGCGGTCCCGACATGGCGGCAAGGCAGGCGCGGATTTCCCGTCTGTCGGCCGCGGCGTAGCGGCGCAACAGCGGTCCGTTGATCTCGGGGCCAACACCGCCCGGCGCCAGAAGCGTCAGCGAGCCTATCCTTTCAGGCTCGGCAAGCGCCATCAGGGAGGCGACCGCGCCGCCCATCGAATGACCGGCGACATGCACCCTTGCTATCCCGCGTGCGGCGATATCGGCGAGAACCGCTCTCGCCGCTGTTTTGGCCGGGCCGCTGCCAGGAAATTCGAGAGACAGTCCGTGTCCCGGAAGATCGTAGGCCAAGGTCCTGACATCGGGCCCTAGCGACGCGGTCACCTCGCGCCAGATATCATGGCAACCACCGAAGCCATGCAGCAGGACGACCGTCTTCGGCCCGGCGCCCCGCTCGGCAACATAGAGGGATGAGACCATGAAAATGTGCGATTATTGCAAGACTGGAGAGGAAATTCGAATCGAGGCTGGATTGCTCCCAGTCCAGACCGATGGCCAGTAAAGTTTTCGCGATCCGGAAAGACTAGCTGGCGTTGCCGAGGCCCGCGGCGCGCAGCGCCTCAACCAGCCGGTCGGTCAGATCGGCGGGATATTTGCGCTCGGCGAAGGCCGCGCGCGGATCGGCGGCGAATTTCGGGAATTTGGTGGTCAGCTCATCCAGAAGCTTGGCTGCCAGCTGTTCGCGGCCGGCAGCCTTGGCGCCAATGAGCCGCGCCGCCAGATAATGCGATTTCATCGCCGTCGTGCGCAGCGACTCGCTGGCTATCGCGGCCTTGTTCATGTCGCCCAGCATGAATTGCCCGGCGAAAAGCCCAAAATCCCACCATGTCGGATGACCGCTGAACGTCTCGACGGCATGGGTCAGGATGGGTGTTCCCTCGGCATATTTGCCGGCAAAGATCAGGCCATAGCCGTAAGCGGCAGCCATGCCGAGGTCGTAGGGGTTGAGCTCATAGGCCTTGCGCATCCAGCGGATCGATTCCTCGGTGTTGCCGAGGCGCGAATTGAGGTAGCCATAGGCGCGGTGCGCATAGGGGCTGGTCGGTCCCATCTGGATGGCGCGATGGGCGAAAGACATTGCCTGTTCGACCGTCGCGCCAGGCGGATAGGCGTAATGATCGGTGGCGGCCTCAAGGGTCAGGGAGGCCAGTTCCGAATAGACCAACGACGATTTCGCACCCTGGCCGGCGAGGTTGTCCAGGCAGCGATAGGCGGCCTCGTGCGTCCTGGTGCTCTGGTCGAGATAGTATCTGTCGTTGAGGATCAGGCAGCTCGTCAGCCCGGTCTGAATGCCGTTCTGTTCGATGTAGCTGTAGAGCGGGCCGGAGGCGGGAACGGTCGAGCTGAGGATGGCGGCGATACGATCCTCGACGGTGCCAGGTGCGCTGTCGGCGGCCGTCAGACTGCGGGACAAAAGCACGCGGCCGGTCGCCACGCTCTGCAGTTCGAGCGTCACGTCACCTGCCATTGGTCCCGGCAGGACATCGAAAACGAAGCTGGTCGGGTCGGTGCTCGGATCGCGCTTGCTGTCGGCGTCGCGGCCGATGAAGTCGATCGTGTCGAAACCGGCAAGGCCGGCGCGCAGCGAAGCGGCGACGCGGCCGGCCTCGGGGCCGGTGGCCTTCACCGCGATGTAGACGAGGGGCAGGGCCTCCATCGACGGCGATGCGATGCTGCTCGTTACGCCCGCGGTCTCGACCACCGCGGTAGGATCGCTGCTGGCAAGCAATGCGCCGCTGCCCTGGCGCAGGATGAGCACGCCCAGCATGAGAATGACCAGCGTCATGGCGACCCAGAAGAACTGGAGATGGCGCGCCAGCGAAGGCCCAGGTTCTGTAACCCCCGAAGCTGTCGCGGCAGCGGGAACGGCGTCAAGAGCCGCCTGGTCGGGCGATCCGGGCAAGGCGGCTACCGCCGCCGCAAGCGGCTCCTGCCCAACCGGCAGGCGTATGGCGTTGAGCTCATAGGACGGCACGTAGCCGCCGCGCGGAATGGCAATGCGAACCGGTTCGGCTATGCCTTCATTGGCGAAATAATGCTGGAGAAGTTCGCGCAGCCGGCCTGCCTGCACCCGGACAACGGCGTCGGTCGACGAATCGAAATCGCCGTCCTTGCCGAAGACGTCCATGGCGATGGAGAAACCCTTGAGCCTGTCGGCTTCGCCGGCCTGCTCGCGCTCAACAAGATAGCGCAGCAACTTGCGCGCGCGCTCGGAACGTCCGAACGTTTCGCTGGCGAGCAGTCGCTCCAGTGTCTCGCGCACTGCGGGGGCGGCAGGCGTGGCATGCTGCAAGTGTCGATCCTCTCGAAGTCGGCACAGGTTGAGGCGCAATCATATAGAGCCTGCACTTCCATACAAGCATGCTTATGTTATGCGATCGCGTAACACACCGGATAGTTGCCGGTGGTTGACACAAAAGACCGGAATTTCCCTCGGCAAATGGGGGATTTCCGGGCGCCGCGGACATTCGGCGCCCGGGAAAATATCAGCCGGCCTTGCGGCCGATTATCCGGTTGGCGGCCGAAACAACGGCTTCCAGCGAGGCGGCGACGATGTTGGTGTTGATGCCGGCGCCGAACAGCTTGCCGCCGGGATATTCCATCTCGACATAGGAAATCGCCGAGGCGTTCGAGCCGCGCTGGAGCGAATGTTCGGAATAATCAAGCACCGACATGTCGACGCCAACATGACGCGACAGCGCATCGACGAAGCCGTCGATCGGGCCGGTGCCGGAGCCGGCGATTGTCGTCTCCTTGCCGTTGTCGAGGATCACCGCCTCGACCACGCGCCGGCCCTTTTTCTCGGTATCGGGGTAGGTGTGATGGTCGAGGAACTTCAGTCGTGCGCCGGGCTGGTCGACATAGGTTTCAATAAAGCGGTCATGGATGCGTTTTGCCGGCACTTCCTTGCCTTCGGCGTCGGTGATCGCCTGGATCTCCTGGCTGAACTCGATCTGCAGGTTGCGCGGCAGATTGAGGCCGTAATCGGCCTGCAGTACATAGGCGATGCCGCCTTTGCCCGACTGCGAGTTGATGCGGATGATCGCCTCGTAGCTGCGTCCGACATCGGCCGGATCGATCGGCAGATAGGGCACTTCCCAGACCGGCGTGTTGGCCTTCTTCAAGGCCTTCATGCCCTTGTTGATGGCGTCCTGGTGCGAGCCGGAAAAGGCGGTGTAGACGAGTTCGCCGACATAGGGATGGCGCTCGGAGATCTTCAGCTGGTTGGAATATTCGTAGACGTCCTTCATCCGGTTGATGTCGGAGCAATCCAGATGGGGATCGACGCCTTGCGTGTACATGTTGAGCGCCAGCGTCACGATGTCGACATTTCCGGTGCGCTCGCCATTGCCGAACAGCGTGCCTTCCACGCGGTCCGCACCCGCCATCAGGCCGAGCTCGGTGGTGGCGATGCCGGTGCCGCGATCGTTGTGGGGGTGCAGCGAGATCAGCAGGTTCTCGCGGCCGTCCAGGTTGCGGCACATCCATTCGATCCGGTCGGCATAGATGTTGGGCGTCGACATCTCGACCGTCGACGGCAGGTTGATGATCAGTCTGTTGTCGGCTGTCGGCTTCACGATCTCGGTGACGGCGTTGCATATCTCCAGCGCGACTTCGAGCTCGGTGCCGGTAAAGCTTTCGGGCGAATATTCGAAGCGATAACCGCCGCCGGCCTTGGCCGCCATGTCGGTGATCATCTTGGCCGCGTCGGTGGCGATGCGCTTGATACCGCCTACATCCTTCTCGAAGACGACGCGACGCTGCAACTCGCTGGTCGAATTGTAGAAATGCACGATCGGGTTGGTGGCGCCCTTCAGAGATTCGAAGGTGCGGGTGATGAGTTCGGGACGGCACTGCACCAGCACCTGTAGCGAAACATCAGCCGGCACATTGCCTTCCTCGATGCACCAGCGGGCGAAATCGAAATCGGTCTGCGAGGCCGAGGGGAAACCGATCTCGATCTCCTTGAAACCCATGTCGAGCAGCAGGGCGAGCATGCGCGCCTTGCGCTCATGACCCATCGGATCGATCAGCGCCTGGTTGCCGTCGCGCAAATCGACCGAGCACCAGACCGGTGCCTTGTCGATGACCTTGTTGGGCCAGGTGCGGTCGGTGAGACCGACCGTCGGGTAGGGCTGGTATTTTCGGGCCGCGCCCGGCATGTGGCCGGCCGCGCGTTTTACGCTTTCGGCTTCGCCGGCGCGGATGTCTTCTCGTGCGTTCATCGTCTTGTTCTCCCGGCGGCTCGCGGATCGGTCTTCGGACGGATTCCAGGGCGAGCAGCGCCTTATCAGATTTTCGTTCGCTTGATGTGAATTGCCAATTTCTGAACTGGCCAAGGAGCGTGCGCGTAAGCGGCGGTTCGACCGCCGGGCGCTCCTTCAGCGAACCCGGCGATCGCCGATAAGGCCGAGAAGAAGCAGGGTCGATGCCAGCGCGCGCACGGTCTCGCCGGCAAAGCCGGTCGGACGGGAAGCGACGGAGGAGACGCGCGTGTTCATGGCGGGTTTCATACAGGAGCCGCCATGTACAGGCAAGTGGGCTGCCATTCCACCACTCGCGAGCACTCTTCCCCATGCGCGGCAAATGCGCCAGACTTGCGTGTAGCCGGGGCCGCAATGCTTCGCCGTCTGAGGGGTCATCCGTGAATTTCGTTTTCTTCTCGCCGCATTTTCCCGCCAACGGCGCCGATTTCTGCGACCGGCTGAAGAAGGCCGGCGCCACGGTGCTGGGCATTGGCGATGCGCCTTATGAGGCGCTGGACGGCAAGCTGAAGGTGGCCCTGTCGGAATATTACCGCATCGCCGACATGGAGGACTACGATCCGGTGTTCCGGGCGATGGGTCATTTCATCCACAAATGGGGCCGCATCGAGCGCTTCGAGTCCCTCAACGAGCATTGGCTGGAGCTGCAAGCCAACATCCGCACCGACTTCAACATCTACGGAACCAAGCTCGATTTCGTGAAGAATTTGAAGCGCAAGAGCCGCATGCGTGCATTCTTTCGCAAGAGCGGCGTCGACACCATCGCCCAGCGCAAATGATCCGACCGGGCCGGTGCCATGACCTTCATCCGCCGCGTCGGCTATCCCGTGGTGGTGAAGCCCGATTCCGGGTCCGGCGCCTCGAACACCTTCAAGATTTCCAACGCCAAGGAACTTGACAAGTTCTTCAACGACAAGCCCGAGGATGTGACCTTCGTCATGGAGCAGTTCATCGAGGGGCTGGTGGTGACGTTCGATGGGCTGGTCAACCGTGACGGCGAGGTGGTGCTGGCGGCCAGCCACCGGTACGACCAGAGCATCATGGAAGTGGTCAACAAGGACCGCCACATGAGCTACACCTGCTTTCCCAAGGTCCGACCGGCGATCGAAGAGGCCGGCCGCAAGATCCTCAAGGCGTTCGACGTGCGCGAGCGCTTCTTCCACATCGAGCTGTTCGAAACCAAGGACGACCGCGTCATCGCGCTTGAGGTCAACATGCGGCCGCCCGGCGCCTGGATGACCGATGCGATCAACTACACGTTCGACATCGACGTCTACGCGGCCTGGGCGGACATGGTGGTGAAGGATGCCGCCGGTGGTCCTTATGAGGGCAAGTATTTCACCGCTTATGCCAGCCGCAAGCAGCACCTCCACTATTTGCACAGCCATGAGGACGTGCTAGCCGCGCATCGCGACAAGATCGTCCATCATCAGCCGATAGAAAAGGTTTTCAGCCGCGCTATGGGAAATTACGCCTACCAGATGCGCTCGAAGGACGAAGCAGCACTGCGCGCGGCCGTCGCCTACATCCACGCGGAAAAGGCTTAGACGCGATGGACATCTCCTATCACAAGCATTTCTCCGGCAATCTCGGCCGCGACATGGAATACAAGCGCTACGGCCATGCCGGCCGGCCGGTGGTGGTGTTCCCGACGTCGCAGGGGCGGTTCTACCAATTCGAGGATTCCGGAGGGGTTGGAGCGCTGGCCGAATTCATCGATACCGGCCGCATCCAGCTGTTCGCGGTCGACGGCGTCGATTCGGAATCGTTCTTCAACAAGCATGCCGGCGCCGCCCACCGTATCGGTCGCCACGAGGCTTATTTCCGATATGTGCGCGAGGAGGCGCTGCCGGAGTTTCTGGCGACCGCCGAGCAAGCCAATGGCGGGCGCAAATTAAAGCCGCTGTTCACCGGCTGTTCGATGGGCGGTTATCATTCCTCGAACTTCGTCTTTCGCTTTCCCGAACTCGCCAGCGGCGTCATCGCGCTGTCGGGCGTCTATTCGGCGGGCGACTTCTTCGGCAAGGTGCTGGAAGGCGACATTTTCTACAATTCGCCGCTCGACTATCTGCCCGGCATCGTAGACCCAAAACTGCTTGCCCGGCTGAAGTCGCTGAGGATGATCTTCTGCTGCGGGCAGGGCGCCTGGGAAGAGCGGATGCTGGTCGAGACCCGCAGGCTGGAACAGATCCTGCGCGACAAATCCATTCCCGCCTGGGTCGACTATTGGGGCGGCGATGTCAGTCATGACTGGCCATGGTGGCACAAGCAGCTGGTCTATTTCTTCGGCCGCTGGCTGGATGATGATCTGATGCACCGGCTCGATTGATGACCACACCCGAACCTATCCGCCGCTTTATCGAGGCCACCAATGCGGGTGATAGCGAAGCCGTTCTCCACACGTTCACAGCCGACGCGTCCCTGACCGACTGGGGGCGGTCCTTCCAAGGCCGCCAGCAGATCGCGCGCTGGAACCAGTCGGACAATATCGGCGTGAAGTCCAATCTTCGCATTGTCCGCATCGCCGAGGTCGAGGGCAGCTACCGCGTCCGCATTGCCGTGAAAGGCAATGGCTTCAACGGCGAGGGTGACATGACCTTCGTGCTGGACGGCCACCGCATAGCGAGCCTCGTCATCTCCTGACGCGGCTCAGCTACCCTTCCTGGCAAACCGGCAGAGCAATGGTCTCGTGTTCCACCGCCGATCCACGGCGCAAGCCGAGAAAGACGACAAGGGCGGTGACGATGGTGATTGCCGCCAGCACGATCAGCAGCCTGTCGAACGCGATCTCATAGGCCTGGACCAGGACCGTGGCTCCGGCACCCGGCAAGCGGGCTGCCGCTTCGCCGATGTTGCCGGTCACCAGCAGCTGCGCGGCGGCGGTTGCATCCAGGGAAGACGCCGTTCCCTGAGCCGCCAGTTGGGCTGCCGTGAAACCCGACAGGACTGCCATGACGATCGCCAGCGCCACGCCTTCGCAAGCGACGCGGGTGGTGTTGAAGATGCCGACCGCCATGCCGGCACGCTCTTTCGGCACGACGCCGACGGCAAGTCCGTCCATCAGCCCCCAGGGCAAGGCGATGCCGACGCCGATGAGGATCAGCGGCGCCACCAGCGCTGCGACGACAGGCGGTATCAGGCTCAGCCAGACAAGGCCGCCGGCGGCCACAAGCAGGCCGACACCGCAGATCGTTGCCGGAGCGATCCAGCGCGCTACCTGGCCGGCGAGCAGTGGCAGGATCAACAGCGGTCCCGACAGGCAGATCATCAATTGCCCCGCCTTGATCTCGCTCATCCCCTCGATGCCGATGAAGCGGATCGGCAACAGCACCAGCAGGACGACGAAGCCATAGGCGGGAGCGGCCGCCAGGAACTGGACGCCGACGAAGCGGGGAAAGCGGAACAGCGAGAGATCGAGCATCGGCCGGCGCACGCGCCGCTCGACGACGACGAAAGCGGCAAAGCAAAGGGCGGCCGCCACGAGAAGCCCGATCACCAGGGGATCGGTCCAGCCGCTCTGCGGCGCTTGCAGCACGCCGTAGGTCAGCGATGCCAGCGCGATCGTAAAGGTGCCGGCTCCCGCCCAGTCGAGGCCGGTCGCATCCGGATCGCGCGATTCCCTGATGGTGCGCAGGCCGAGCAAAGCGGCTGCAATCGCGAGCACTGCCACCAAGACGAAGATCGATCGCCAGCCGAAAGCATCTATGAGCAGGCCCGACGCGATCGGCCCAAAAGCGAGGCCGATGCCGAAACTGGTGCCGAGGAAGGAGAAGGCGCGCAGCCGCAATGGCCCATCGAATTCCTGGGCAAGAGCGGAGGCGCCGCCGGCAAAGGCGGCGGCACTGCCGAGCCCTTGCGCAGCCCTGAGCACATCGAACCAGACGATATCAGGGGCAAACATCGATCCCAGCGATGCCAGCACATAGGTGGCGAGGCCAACAAGGAAGAGCCGCTTGCGGCCATGATTGTCGGCCAGCGCGCCTGATGTCATCAAGGTGGCGGCGAAGGTCAGCATGAAGGCGTTGGTCACCCAGTTGAGCGCGATCGGGCTGCCGCCGAGGTCGGCCGCAATGCGGGAAAGCGCGACGGCCGGGCCGGTGAAGGTCAAGGGCATTGTCATGGCGGCAAGGCATACCGACAACAGGACAAGCCATGGCGCGACCGCGCCGTTTGTGGTCTTCGAGGTCATGGATTTCCTATCTGAACCAGGATCCGCCGGCCTGCCGCAAGCTTGCTGCGCCGGTCGTAACGGGAAGATAGGCTCGCGACACTTCGAGAAAAATAGTTTAAATCTCCAGATATACCGGACTGAAACGCTCGAATGGAGAGATGCGATGGAACGCCTCAATGGGCTCCTGGCCTTTGCCCGCACGGCTGAGTTCGGCAGCTTCATCGCTGCGGGCCGCACGCTCGGCATCTCGGCATCGGCCGTCGGCAAGAGCGTCGCCAGGCTCGAGCAGGATCTCGGCGTAAGGTTGCTTCAGCGCAGCACGCGCCGCATCGGCCTGACCGAAGAGGGCAAGCTGTTCAACGAGCGGGTGCGGCGCATCCTCGACGACATCGACGATGCCGAGGCGATGCTGTCGCGGAGCCGCGAAACACCGCATGGGCGGCTGCGCGTTTCGACGCCGATCGTGACCTATCATTTGCTGTTCCCGGTGCTGTCCGAGTTCATGGCGCGCTATCCCGAAATCGAACTCGACATCGACTTTAACGACCGCATCGTCGACCTCATCGACGAAGGCGTCGACATCGCGATCCGCAGCGGCGACCTGCCGGATTCGCGCCTGGTGGCGCGGCCGCTTGCACCCTTCCGGCTGCTGTTGTGTGCGGCACCCTCCTATATCGAGCAGCACGGCAACCCGAGCCGCCCGGACGATCTCGTGAACCATTACGGCATCCGCTTCCGCTTTCCCAACAGCGGCAAGCTGCAAGGCTGGCCGTTCATCGGCGGCAGCGCCGAGCCGCAGGTCCGCTCGATGCTGACCTGCAACAACACGGAGGCGCTGAAGGGCGCCACGATGGCCGGGCTCGGCATCAGCTCGATGCCCGATTTCTTGGTCCGCGAGGCGCTGCGTGACGGCCTGCTGCGCACGGTGCTGGACGACCATGTCGACGGCCGCGGCCAGTTCCGGTTGCTTTGGCCGTCCAATCGCCATTTGTCGCCAAAGGTTCGCGCCTTCGTCGACTTTCTTCCCGACCGGCTTGCCGCGACGCTGAGCGGCTCTTGAATTAGTCCTTCGCGGCCGACAGCGACGGCGACAGCAAGGAACAGCGGCGCTTCTCAGTAGGTGGCGCGGCCGCCGGAGAGATCGAACGTTGCGCCGGTGGTGAAGGAATTTTCGTCCGATAGCATGAAGGCGATCATCGCAGCCGCCTCTTCGACTTCGACGAACCGGCCTCGCGGCACCTTGCCCAGCATGTAGGCGACCTGGGCCTCAGTGAGCTGTTCGAGGATGCGGGTGCGGGCCGGCGATGGGGTCAGCGCATTGACGGCGATGTCGTGGCCGGCCAGTTCCTTACCGAGCGATTTTGTCAGCGCGAGCACGCCGGCCTTGGCGGCGGAATAGGCGGCGGCATTCGGATTGCCTTCCTTGCCTGCGACCGAGGCGATGTTGACGATGCGGCCGTAGCTGCGCGCGATCATGCCGGGCACCAGGCGCTTGCAGCAGTAGAAGACGCCGTTGAGGTCGATGTCGATTATCTGGCGCCAGGCGGCAGGATCATAATCCGCCACCGCCGCTGCCGGTCCGGCGATGCCGGCATTGTTTACCAGCAGATCGACCGGACCAAGCGAGCGCTCGGTTTCGGTCGCGGCGCTGTCGACGGCCTCCATCAGCGATTGATCGCACAGCAAACCCTCGACCCGGCCGAGCGGGGCGAGTTCGGAAACGGCCTTCGCCATGGCGGTCTCGTCCACATCCCAGATGGCGACGCTGGCACCCGATGACAGCAGTCGCCGGGCGACGGCAAGGCCGATGCCTTGCGCGCCGCCGGTCACCACGGCGACCCGGCCTGAGAGATCGACGGCATTCACACGACGGTTCATGGGCACTTTTCCTCTTCCCTGCATATTTGAATCTCAGTCCCTGACGGCTCTCGCCACCAGCCGCGCTATGCTCGGCCCGGCGATGAGCACGACCAGGAAGCGGGCCGACTGCAAGGCCATGACGAAGGATATGTCGACGTTCTGGGCGGCGGCGGCAATGATGGCGACGCTGTCCATGCCGCCGGGGCTGGTCGCGAGATAGGCGGTCAGCGGATCGATACCAAGGACGTGGCTGATCAGCCAGGCTAGCCCGCCGCAAAAGGCGATCAGCACGACGATAGAACCGACGATCTGCGGCAGCGCCCGTGTGGCATGACGCAGGATCGCCCGGGTAAAATTCAGCCCTATCGACCAGCCGACCATCGCATAGGAGAGCGCCAGCAGCCATGGCGGCAATTGCATCGCCACGCCGAAGCCGAGATGGACGATGGTGCCAAAGATGAAAGTGCCGAGGAAGAAGGGTGACGGCAGCCGGCACAACCGGCCGAGCAGGCCGCCGAACAGCGCCACGCCGAGCGTGGCGGCAAAGGCTGCCGGTTCGATCGGCGGGAACCAGACGATGGCTGGTACCTCGATGCCCGAAGTGTCGACCCACATCTTGGCGACGAGTGCTGCCGTCATCGAGACGAAGATGACGCGCAGATACTGCATGAAGGCGACGAGGCGCTGATCGGCGCCAAAGGCACCGGCCATCAGCACCATGGCAGTGGCAGCACCCGGCGACGAACCCCAGACCGCGGTGGTGCCGGGCAGGATGCGCCAGCGGCTGATCAGCCAGCCAAGCAGGCTGGACGCCGCAAGGGTCGCCAACACCACCACGAGGAACAGCAGCCATTCCTTGTAGAACACCGAAAAGATGTCGACCGAGATCGACGCCGCGACCAGACAGCCGACCACGGCCTGGGCAGCGGCGAACAGCAGCCGCGGCACGCGCACCGTGGCGCCATTGGTGCCGGCAAGGATCGCCGCCAGCATCGGGCCGATCAGCAGGGCCGCCGGCAGTGCGGCGTATTCCAGCGCGCCGGCGAACAGCAGCGAGACGATCAGCAGCACCAACCATTGTCGGACCGGACGCATGCCCGCCATGCGTTCGACGGCCGGTTGGTCTGGCGAAGAGTCCATGTTTGGGTCTTAGACCTGGAGGAGAAAAATGCGAACGCTGTCTCGGAAGAAATTAACGACCCCGACCCCGCGTTGGGATGTCACTCGTTCTTGACAGCGGGTAAGCCGAAACCGCCGGCCGGATGGGTCTCGACCTGGAATTCGAAGCCGGCGATGATCGGCCGGGCCTTGGCGATCGCTGCCTGGACCTCCGGCAGCTGCAGCGAAGCCTTGTGGCTTGCGGCGTCGGTCCACACTTCGGTCACCCAGATCGCGTCGGCATCGGCCGGGTCGCGGGCGATGACATAACTCAGGCAACCCGGCATGGCGCCGGTCGAGGCTAGCAGCACATCCATGATCGCGTCGCGCTGGCCGCGCGCCGTCCGCATCTTTCCGATCAATCCGTACATTGCCTCTCCCCTTTCTTCCAACCTCAGCAAACGTGCGCACGACATGCATGGTTGCGAGACGCAGTATGCAATTGCCGGCTCACGGCATCAACTGGCCACCGTTCACCTCGATCACCTGGCCGGTGATGTAACCACTCAGGAGATCGGAGGACAGGAAGAGATAGGCGCCGACGCAGTCTTCGGCCGTGCCGGCACGCCCTTGAGGAATGGTGGCGACCATGCCCTTCATCTGCTCGTCGGTGGAATAGCGCTCATGGAAGGGTGTCGCGATGGTGCCCGGCGCCACCGCGTTGACGCGGATGCCGAAGCCGATCAGTTCCTTGGCCATGCCGCGCGTCACATTGGAGACAAAGGCCTTGGCCGAGCCGTAGAGCCCGGCGCCGCCGGCGGCGCCATTGCGCGCGGCGATCGACGAGGTGTTGACGATGAAGCCGCCCTGCTTCTTCAGCCATGGCATCGCCTTGCGTGACGCCGTCAGCACCGAGCGGGCGTTGAGGTCCATCACCGCGTCGTAATGCGCCTCGGTTTGCTCGGCATAAGGTACGCGGCCAAGCATGCCGCCGGCATTGTTGACCAGCCCGTCGAGCCGGCCGAAATGCTCTGCGCTCTCCTCGACGACACGCTCGACATCCGCGGCCTGCGAGAAGTCGCCCTGGGTTAGAAACACCTCGCCGCCGTCATCGCAGATGGTCTTGGCCAGCGTCTCGGCCGCCTCGCGGCTCGAATTGTAATGCAGCGCGACACGGCATTTCTGCGCGGCATAGGCGAGCGCGAGGGCCGCACCTATGCCGGTCGAGGCGCCGGTGACCAGCACCGCCTTGCCGGCAAGATCTGGGATGACAAGAGCGGTCGCGGTCATGGGCACTTTTCCTTCGGGATGTCTGCTCTCCCTTCGTAAGCTTACACCGCCTTCACGTTCAAGTCCGTGGCGGCTTATGGCCTGAGATAAGCGTAGCCCTGGCGCTGCAACTCGGCGAGTTTGACGACGCCGCCCTTGTCGGCGGCGTGAAAACCATCGAGCAGGTCGGCAAGGGTGATCTCCATGCTTTGCATTGTGTTGCCGCAAGCATGCGGCTCAAGACCCTGCTGGACGAGGCCGGCAAAGCGTCCCGAAATCGCCGCCGATATGCCTTTCGACTTGAAACCGGCAAGGGCGGGACCATGCACGACCAGCACGATGTCGAAATTGCCGCCGGTGCCTTCATAGTGGTTCTTGATGTTGCCGAGCACAAAATTGACCTTGTCGAGGTCGCTGAGATGATAGGCCACCTTCGGTCTGTCCTCGGCGGCGGCCGCCCGGCCCAGGCCGAACAGGCCGGCGGCGCCGGCAAGGCTGGCACGGAAAATGTCGCGTCGGCGCATGGCATCCTCCTCGGCTGGTGCTCATAGAAAATTGCGTGGCTGCGGCCATGATACTAGCATAAATTGACGTTACGTCCTGTCGATGCGAGGAGGGGGTCCAGTGGCATTCAGGAAGTGGAAGAATTTCGCCGTCGCCGGATTTGGCGCCATGCTGCTCGGCCCACTTGCGGGTTCGGCCGTGGCCGACGATGCGCTTAAATTGCCCCAACTCAGTGCGAGTGGCGCCGATGCCTGTTTCGGCCGTGTCTATGACGCAGCCCATCTCAAGGCGCATCCGAAGCAGAAGGTGGCGCGGATTTTCTTCCTCTATGGCCATGATCCGGTGAGCCATCCGAACGAGGAGCCGACGGCGAATGCGGACACCTCCTACAATGGCTTTCTCACTACCACGGTGCGTGGCGCCAAGACGCCGCAATGGGCCGGCGGCTGGTGCAATCACGAGTCGGAGGACGGCAAGTCGGGCCCGATCCGCTGCGGCATGGACTGCGACCGCACCATGGCTTCGCTGAAACTCGATGACAAAGGCCGCCTGATCCTCACCGATGTTTCGTCCGATCTCTATCTCGACGCCGGATCGGAAGACGAACTGGGCGAGGCTGAATATGATCGGCAGGCGCTGGGCTCAGAGGACGACAATTTCCGCCTCGACCCGATGCCGGCGGCAACCTGCAAGGCCGAATTCGCCAAGATCGATCCGATCGATCCGGCGCTGGGTGCGCCGTTGCGCGAGCGGCTGAAGCCGGACCAGCCTTTCTGCTTCGGACGCAATTACGATGCCGCGCACCTGAGCTCTCATCCCGACCAGCTGACGCAGTCGATCCGGGTCTTCCGCGGACCGGTCGAGCTTGCCTCCTTCGCCTCAGGCGGCGATGTCACAAATTGGCCCGACGGCGCAGACATCGCGGTTTCGGTGACCACCAGGAAGAACGGGACGAAGGTCACGCAGACCTATTCCTGCCAGGGCGAAGCGGATCAATGGCGCTGCGCGGCCAGTTCGAAGATGAGCAACTTTTCCTGCGATATCGCGCAAAAGGAAATCTTCCTCAAGCGCGGCGCCAACGGCACCCTGATGCTGGCCAACCCCAATAGCAGCCTGGCGCTTGTCGATCTGTGCTCGGCGGATGGCAAGACCAAGTCCGATGACAAGGTCTACCGGTTGGAGGCTATGCCGCAGTCGGCCTGCACTCGTTGAGTTCGATCTTGTCTATGACGCTACCATGGTATATATCTTTGCTATATCTCATTTGAGGATAGCACATGGACAAGGCAAAGGTGTTCTGGTCAGGCCGGTCACAAGCTGTGCGCTTGCCTAAGGAGTTTCGGTTCGAGGCAGACGAGGTTTCGATCCGTCGTCATGGGCAAACTGTCATCTTGGAGCCGCTTGCGCAGGATTGGGCATGGCTCGACCAGGTCATCGGACCGGTTGACGACGATTTCGCCCAGGGAGCGCTGGAGCGTCAGGATGGTCAGGATCGACCTGCTTTGGATGACCTCTTTAAGTGACCTACCTGCTCGACACCAATGCCGTCATAGCGATCATCTCGGGCGACGAGGGTCTGCTGGCTTTGCTCAAACGGCATGCACCACAAGACTTTGCTCTCTCGGCGGTCGTTTTGCATGAGCTGTACTACGGCGCTGAAAAGAGCCAGCGAAAGGTCCAAAATCTGGCGCGCATCGAAGCTTTGCAGTTCCCGGTACTTGAATTCGACCGAGACGACGCGAGACATGCCGGTGAGATTCGTGCTGGGCTTGCGGCACTGGGAACCCCGATTGGTCCCTACGATGCGCTGATTGGCGGGCAGGCACGTGCTCGGGACCTCACGCTGATAACCCGCAATATCCGGGAATTCGAGCGGATCAAAGATCTCACTATCGAAACGTGGTAACTCGCCTCAAGCAAACGGCACAGCAGTGGTGCCTTTCGGCAGCTTCGCCTCGTCGTCGGGCTCGACATGGATGGTGACGCGCACCGAGGGGATTTCGGCCTTCAGCGCGTCCTCGATGCGGTCGCAAATGACGTGGCTGGCGCCGACCGTCATGTCGGCGTCGACGACCAGGTGGAACTCGATGAAGGTGGCGCGGCCGGCGATGCGGGTCTTGAGGTCATGAACCTCCAGCGCGCCCTTGCAATTGGCCGAGATGATGTCGCGAATGTGCATGTGTTCGGTCGTGTCCACTGCGCGGTCCATCAGCCCGTTCATCGACGAGCCGATGACGTGCCAGCCCTGCCACAGGATGTTGAGCGCGACGATGACGGCAAGCGCCGGATCGAGGATCTGCCAACCGGTCAGGATAGCGCCGACGAGGCCGCCGAAGACGCCGACCGAGGTCACGACGTCGGTCATGATGTGCCGGCCGTCGGCGACCAGCGCCGGTGATTTTGCGCTGCGCCCGGCGCGGATCAGCGTCCAGGCCCAGAAGGCGTTGATGACGGTGGCGACACCGGTGATCGCCAGGCCCTCCCAGGGTTGTTCGAGCGGGGTCGGCGTCTGCCAGGAGCGCCAGACCTCGTTGAGGATCAAAAGCGCGGCGAGCACGATCAGCACGCCTTCCAGCACCGCCGAAAAATACTCGGCCTTGTGGTGGCCGAACGGATGGTCCTGGTCGGCCGGTTTGTAGCTGACCAGGACCGCCCAATAGGCGGCGGCCGAGGCTATGACGTTGACGATCGATTCCAATGCGTCCGAATAGAGCGCAACGGAGCCGGTGACGTACCAGGCGGCAAGCTTGAGCGCGAGCACCACGCAGGCGATGACAATCGACCAGAAGGCAAGGCTGGCGATCCTTTGCCTGGCCGCTGCCTTCGCTGCGATCGCCGCCATGTTGTCCGTTGCCGCCATCGTTTCTAAGCGGCCTTTTCCTTGGCCTTGCGCGGCAGATGCGCAACGATGTTTTCGATGATGCGCATGCCGGCATTGTGGCCGAGCGTCATGATCGATTCCGGATGGAACTGGACGGCGGCGATCGGCTCCTTGCGGTGTTCGAAGGCCATGATGATGCCATCCTCGGTCTCGGCGGTGACGATGAAATCGTCGGGCAGCCGCACCGGATCGGCAAAGATCGAGTGGTAGCGGCCGACGGTCACTTCCTTGGGCAGGCCGGAGAAGATGATTCCGGGCTTGGAGACGCGGATGCGCGACGGCTTGCCGTGCATCGGCACGTGCAACTGCCTGAGTTCGCCGCCATAGGCCTCGGCCAGCGCCTGCAGGCCAAGGCAGACACCGAAGATCGGCAGGTCGCGGGCGCGGGCGTTCTTGATGGTCGCGGCGCAGTCGAAATCCTTCGGCGTGCCCGGTCCGGGCGACAGCACGACGAGATCGGGCTTCAGCCGTTCGAAGACTTCTTCCGGCACCGGCGAACGCACGGTCGAGACATTGGCACCGGTCTGGCGGAAATAGTTGGCCAGTGTGTGGACAAAGGAGTCTTCGTGGTCGACGAGCAGGATGTTGACGCCGTCGCCGACGCGCGCGGTGGTGCGTTCGGCGCCTGCGGCATTGCCCAATTTGGCGTCGCGAATGGCGGAGAGCATGGCGGATGCCTTCAGTTCGGTTTCGGCTTCTTCTTCCTCGGGGATGCTGTCGAAGAGCAACGTGGCGCCTGCTCGCACCTCGGCAATGCCGTCCTTGATGCGGATGGTGCGGAGCGTCAGGCCGGTGTTCATGTCGCCGTTGAAATTGACCATGCCGATGGCGCCGGCATACCAGGCTCGCGGGCTCTTTTCGTTCTGCTCGATGAAGCGCATGGCCCACAGTTTCGGCGCGCCGGTGACGGTGACCGCCCAGGCATGCGACAGGAAGGCGTCGAAGACATCCATGCCTTCGCGCAGGCGCCCTTCGATGTGATCGACGGTGTGGATCAGGCGTGAATACATCTCGATCTGGCGGCGGCCGATGACGCGCACCGAGCCCGGATCGCAGACCCTGGACTTGTCGTTGCGGTCGACGTCCGAGCACATGGTCAGCTCGGATTCATCCTTCTTGGAATTGAGCAGCTTCAGGATCTGCTCGCTGTCGGAAATGGCGTCGTCGCCGCGCTTGATGGTGCCGGAGATCGGGCAGGTCTCTACGCGGCGGCCGTTGACGCGCACGAACATTTCGGGCGAGGCGCCGATCAGATACTCGTTTTCGCCGAGATTGATGAAGAAGGAATAGGGCGACGGGTTGATCGACTTCAGCTTGCGCGAGATTTCGGAAGGCTGCGTCTCGCAGCGTTCGTAGAACATCTGCCCGGGCACGACCTCGAACAGGTCGCCGCGCTTGAAACTATCCATCGCCTTGCGCACCAGATTGGCGTATTCGCCAGGCTCATGGTCGCCGCGCGGCGGGATGCGGTCGGCGGTCTTGAACGGCTCGGCGATCTCGTCACGCGGCAGGCCCTCCGTCGAAAAACCGTCGCCGGAATAGTCGTAACGGTCGGTCCAGGCCTTGGTCGAATAATGGTCGACGACCAGGATCTCGTCGGGCAGGAACAGGACCAGGTCGCGCTGGCTCTGTTTGCGCTCGAGCTTGTAATCGACCGGATCGAACTGGAAGGCGAGGTCATAGCCGAAAGCGCCGTAGAGGCCGAGATTGGCGTCTTCCTCGGTCTTGAACAGAGCGGTGATGGCGCGCAGCACGGTGAAGACTGAGGGAACGCGGCTGCGCTCCTCCTCGGTGAAGACGCGGCCGGGTTTGGCGACATCGAGGCGGATCAGCTTTTTCGAGGTTTCAGCAATCGTCACCTCCGCAATGCCGGCCAGCGTCTTGCCGATCACCGGCAGCAGCACTTCGCCACGGCCATTCAGCGCCTCGATGCGCATGGCGCGGCCACGCGCGGAAATCACCAGCGGCGGATCGATGATGGCCGTATCCCAGCGTGTGTAGCGGCCCGGATATTCGTAATTCGAGGAAAACACCGCACCACGGCGCGAGTTCAAACCATCGACATAAGCGTCGATCGCACCGGCGTAAGGCTTGTCGTGGCGTTCGCGGGTGATGGTGACACCACCTGCGGTCACGAAGCTTTCCGCGCCGTTTTCCAGAGCCTTCATCGTCATTGCCGTCTCCATATGGCTTGTTGGGGCAACGGACCCGGGAATGGCTTTGAAAAAACAAATGGCCGCCCGGACATTCCGTTGCGGCCACCCTCTATTTTCACGCGCACGCGTTCGAACAGGCCGCTGTCAGCGAGCCCACCACCAAATGGTCTTGATCGAGCGCATGTTCATGGGCGAAATCCATAGCGGCGAAAAGCCGGATGCGCAACAGGTTTGAAAGGCCTGTTTGTGGCCGCCGCTTCTGCAGCCCATGGCACATCGCCAAGGCTTGGGGTCCTGCCTAGACTGTTCGTCCAACATCGGAAAGACGGGAAGACAGCAATGACCGAGCAGATCGAGCGCGCACGCACGTTCCATGCCCTTCATGTCAAGGGCAACCCGATCGTTCTCTACAATGCCTGGGATCCGGGCTCGGCCAAGATCGTCGAGAGGGCGGGCGCCAAGGCGATGGCCACCGGAAGCTGGCCGGTCGCGGCTGCTTTTGGTTATGCCGATGGCGAGAAAATTCCGCTGGAGCTGGCGCTGGACAACATCAAGCGCATCGTGGCGGCAGTCGACCTGCCGGTGACCATGGACCTCGAAGGCGGCTACGGCGTCGAGCCGGTGACTGTCGGCCAGACGGTGACACGTGCCCTGCAGGCCGGCGCCATCGGTTTCAATTTCGAGGACCAGATCGTCGGCGGCGCCGGTCTGCACGACATCGCCATACAGGTGATGCGCATCGAGGCGGCAGCGGCGGCGGTGAAGGCTTCCGGCATTCCCGCCTTTATCAACGCCCGTACCGACATTTTCCTCAAGGCCAAGCCGGATGTGCATGACAGCGTGCTGCTCGACCAGGCCATCGAGCGGGCGCACGCTTATGAAAAGGCAGGAGCGAGCGGCTTCTTTGCGCCGGGGCTCGGCGACGAGGGTCTGATCGAGGCGCTGTGCAAGGCGACGGCATTGCCGGTCAACATCATCGCGCTGGCGCATGTGCCGCCGCGCCAGCGCCTGGCCGAGCTTGGTGTCGCCCGTGTCAGCCACGGGCCGGTGCCGTACCGGCAGATGGCCGAATGGCTGGAGGCCAAGGCGCGGCTGGCGATTTCGGGTTAGCTCAGTCCTCCAGCGTGCCTGACCTCGCGTCGGCGCTCTTCTTGTCGCCGACCAGCTTCAAGAGATCCTCGCCGGCGCGGATGATGCGGCGCGAGCGGCGGGTCAGGATGACGCCGTCCTGCGGCGCCAGCACTTCGGTGCGGCCGCCGGCCTCGCCCGGTGTGTGGACGATGGTGGCGAGGCGCGCGCCCTTGGCGACGCGGTCGCCGGGCTTGACGTCGTAGAGGATGGCGCCGGCCCGGGGCGCCGGCATCATGTCGATGTTCTCCAGCGGCGCGACGAGGCCCTTGAACGCGCCGGGTGCGGGAAGGGCGGTATCGGCGATGACGCCGCGCGCCGCCAGCAGCCGGTAAAGCCCTTCGGCATCGGAACTTGCCAGCGCGCCGTCGACATCCAGCATGCCACGGTATTCTACCGTGGTGGCAACGCGGCGGTCGAGCTTCGCCACGTTGGCGGGGACGTTCTGGTAGGGCATGATCGTGGCGCCCTCGAAGGTGCCGTCGGTGTCCTCGCTCCACAACACCACGGCGTCGATACCCATGGCGGCGGCGCAATCGGCCATCGCGGGCCACAGGCTGGCGTGGACGTAGAGATAGGCAAGGCCCTCGTCGTCGCAATGCAGGTCGAGCACGATGTCGTGGCCGAGCGACAGCTGCACCAGACGGGTCTTCAATCGCTGGTCGGGGGTGCCAAGCGTGGTGTCGGGCAAAAGCTTGGCGTCCGGTGCTGCGAGCAACGGAAAGCCGCGGTTGAAATTGTTGCGGGTGCCGAGATGAAAGCGGCCCTGGTGCTCGCCGAAATGATATTGCGCGCGGCCGATCGGATTGGCCCAGGGCACGACCGTGATGCTGCCCTTGATGCGGCCTTCCGCTTCGGCCTTGTTCAGCGCCGGCATCAGCGCGTCGATGGCGACGACACCAGGCAATTCACCGGCGTGGAGTGCTGCCTGCAGATAGGCCGAAGGTGCTGCCTTGTCGGCGCCGGCGAAGCGGAACACCGGGAATTCGTAGGAAACGCCTTCGGTATCGCCGGCGATGCGTTCGATCGATTTCTGCATGGGATGCCTCCAGGATAAGAGGCAGAACACATGCACTTTTGCCGAAGGGCTGTCGATTGGTCCAGTTCGCGCCGCCATGGGCGCAATGGAATTATTCGGCGGCGGCCGGAACCGTCGTTATCGGCGCCGATCCTTCGAGCGCCTGCGAGACAACGGCTACGCTGACCGCCAGCAGGGCCAGCACCGCGCCGACCAGCGGCAAATGAGCATAGGAAAGGCCGGCCGACAGAGCCACGCCGCCGATCCAGGCGCCGCTGGCATTGCCGATATTGAATGCGCCCTGGTTGAGCGTGGCGGCGAGGTTCGGCCCTTCCGAAGCCGCTTCGACGACGCGGATCTGCAGCGGCGGCACGACGACGAAGATCAGCAGTCCCCACAAGAAGACGACGCCGATGGCGACGCTGGCGATAGCGCCGAACTGCATGAAGCCGACAAACAGAACTGCCATCAAAAGCAGCGTGCCGATGACCGTCGGCATCAATTTCCAGTCGGCCAGCCGGCCGCCGATGATGTTGCCTATGGTCATGCCGGCGCCGAACAGCAGCAGGACCCAGGTGACCGCGGAGGTCGAAAGGCCGGAGACATCGGTAAGGTAGGGCTTGATGTAGGTGAAGACGGCAAACAGGCTGGCCGAGGCCAGCGAGGCGATCAGCATGGCGAGCCAGACCTGCAGCTTGCCCAGCACGCGCAGTTCGCTGCGCAGGCCGCCGCCGCTCGGTTCGACGACATTGGATGGCACCAGCCAGGCGATGGCGGCAACAGAGATCAGGCCGATGCCGACGACGGCAAAGAAGGTGGAGCGCCAGCCGAAGGCTTCGCCAAGCGCGGTGCCGGCAGGAACGCCGAGAATGTTGGAGAGCGTCAATCCCGCGAACATCATCGCCATGGCGCTGGCGCGCTTGTTGCGCGGCACCAGGCTGGCGGCAACGACGGAACCAATGCCGAAAAAGGCGCCATGACCGAACGCGGTGAAGACGCGCGCGGCCATCAGAAGCCAGTAATTGGGCGCAATGGCGCAGAGCAGATTGCCGACGACGAACATCGCGGTCAGCGCGACCAGCACCGGCTTGCGCGGCAGATGCGCGGTGGCCATGGCGACGATGGGTGCGCCGAAGACGACGCCCAGCGCATAGCCGGTGACCAGCAGGCCGGCCGAGGGTATCGACACTCCGAGATCGGCCGCAACCTCCGGCAACAGGCCCATGATGACGAATTCGGTGGTGCCGATGCAGAAGGACGCAATGGCAAGCGCAAGGATCGGCAAAGGCATGGAAAATCCAGACTGAATCGGTTCAATTCAGACTGAACGAGAAGCCTTGCCGCGCGCAATGCACATTGCTGCAACGCACCAATGCAGAAAGCGCTGAGCTTGACGCGGGGCTATGTCAGGCGAGCGGCTTCAGCTCCTGGGCGATGGTTGGCAACAGCTCCGAGACGTTGGGGTGGATATGCACGGCGCGCGCCAGCGTATCGACCGGCGCCTTGGCGTACATCAGGTCGAGCACGCAGTGCACCGCCTCGTCGCCGCCGGGGCCGAGCACGGAGCAGCCGAGGATTTGCCTGGTGTCGGCATCGACCAGGATCTTCATGAAACCTTGCGTCTCGCCCTTTTCGATGGCGCGGCCGACGCGGGTCATCGGCCGCTGGCCGACCAGCGCCTTGCGCCCGGATTTCTTCACCGCCGCCTCGGTCATGCCGCAGCGGCCGAGCGGCGGATCGATGTAGAGCGCATAGGCCTCGATGCGGTCGCTGACCTTGCGCGGATCGTCGTCGAGCAGATTGGCGGCGACGATCTCATAGTCGTTGTAGGAGGTGTGGGTGAAGGCGCCCTTGCCGTTGCAGTCGCCCATCGCCCAGATGCCGGGCACGCTGGTGCGCAACTGGTCGTCGACGGTGACGAAGCCGCGCAGATCGACCGCGATGCCGGTCTTGTCGAGACCGAGATCGTCGGTGTTGGGGGTGCGGCCGAGTGCCAGAAGCACATGCGAGCCGACCGCCGGCGGCTTGCCGGACGAGAAGGTCACGGCGATGTCCTTGCCCTGTCTGGCAAAGCGGATGTCGTCGGCGCCGACATGGACTTCTATGGCTTCGTTTTGGAGGATCGATAGGATGGCCGCCGACACGTCCTCGTCCTCGCGGCCGGTCAGGCGCGAACTCTTCTCGATGACGGTGACTTCAGAGCCGAAGCGGCGAAACATCTGCGCGAATTCAAGAGAGATGTAGCTGCCGCCGACGACGATAAGATGGCGCGGCAAAACATCGAGATCCATCATCGAGGAGTTGGTGAGGTAGTCGACGTCGTTGACGCCCGGCAGGTCGGGCACCGAGGCGCGGCCGCCGGTGTTGAGGAAGATCTTTTCGGCGGTCAGAAGGTCGCCGCCGACACGCACGGTGTTGGCGGATTCGAAGCGGGCGTGGCCGCGATAAAGCGTGCAGCCCTTCATGCCGGCGATCCACGTCTCCAGATTGCTGCGGGAGTCGTTTGTGACCTTGTCCTTGCGCGCCTTGATCCTCTTGTAGTCCACGCCGACAGGGCCTGAGAACGTCACGCCGTAGTCCGCGGCACGCCGCGCCAGATGCGCGGCATAGGCGCTGGCGACCATGGTCTTGGTCGGCATGCAGCCGGTGTTGACGCAGGTGCCGCCGACCAGCTTGCGCTCGATCAGCGCCACGCTCATGCCGGCTGACGTCAGCCGGCCGGCGAGAGGAGGGCCGGCCTGTCCGGCGCCGATGATGATGGCGTCGTATGTCTTGGCGTCTGAGGCTTGGGCAGTCATACCACCGCCGCCACGATCAGCAGGCCGCCGATGATCGCCACCGCGTCCTCGATGAGGGCGGCAGGCAAATCCTTGCCGAAGGCGGCGGCCAACCGGCCGCGCGCTTCGGCGCCGCCATAGGTGCCGATGACAGCACCGATGGCGCCGGCAATCAGGCCGCCAATGGTGGAACCGGCAGTGGCGCCGATCACCGCGCCGCTGAAGGCGCCAAGCAGGATGCGGGCGCCGAATTGCTGCGGCACCTTGCGGCTCGGCGTCGAGGGCAGCTGGTCGGTGACCAGTTCGACGATGGCGAGGATGGTGAAGATACCGACGGCGGCCCAATGGCCCATGAAACTTGCCCAGGTGCCGGCCACCGGCAGCCAGCCGAGATAGGCGCCCCAGGCGATCGCGCCCGGCGCGGTCATGGCGCGAAGACCGGCAATGACGCCGATCAGAAGTGCAAGCAAATAGAGCATGTCGATCCCCTCGAAAGCAGGCCCGGGACTGGCCCACGAGGGCAAGCTAGCATAGGTCCTACGTTTGACGAGAGTAGGCGATGGTGCTTCTTCCATCAGTGAGCATTGTACTTTGGTAACCAGTCGAACATGACGAAGGGACGGAGTCGCTGTGATGGCCGGAAGCGAACGCACAAGGATGATTGCAGGCGAATGGTACATCTGCATCGACGACGAACTGGAGGCGCTGCGGGCGATCGCGCGCGATGCGGTGTTCGAGCATAATACGCTACGGCCCCAGCAACGCGGCAATATCGGCCCGGCGCTATTGGCGCTGCTCGGCAGCGCGGGCGCAGGCTCCCGCATCGAGGCGCCGTTCCACTGCGCCTACGGTTTCAACATCCATCTCGGCGACGGCGCCTTCCTCAATGCCGGCTGCACCATCCTCGACACCGCGCCGGTGCGTATCGGCAGGCGGACGCTTCTCGGCCCCAATGTGCAGATCTACTGCGCCGAGCACCACAAGGAGGCCGCTGGCTGTCAGTCGGGACTGGAGATTGCCAGGCCGGTCACCATCGGCGATGACGCCTGGATCGGCGGCAGCGCCATCATCCTCGGCGGCATCAGCATCGGCGATGGCGCCATAGTCGGCGCCGGCGCGGTGGTGACGCGCGACGTCCCTGACAACACCACGGTGGTCGGCAATCCGGCGCGGGCGGTCAAGCGGGGCTGAACTCGTCGTGGGCGGTCAGTATGAAGCCGTGCGTGCCATGCGCTCGTCCGGACCGGCTCGCCGCGAGAATTCACGCCGGTATTGGGCCGGTGACGTCTTGAGCCGTGCGGCGAAATGCTGGCGCAGCGAGGTGGCGCTGCCGAAGCCGGCTTCGAAGGCCACCATGTCCATCGATTTTTCCGTCGCCTCCCGCAGCCGTTGCGCCAGTTCGATGCGTTGGCCGGCCAACCATTCGCCAAAGCTGGTGCCGATCGATTTCTGGAAACGGCGGGTGAAAGTGCGCCGGGTCAGGCCCGCGGCCTCCGCGACGCGGTCGAGGTTGTGCGTTTGTCCGAGCGTTGCCCGCACCTTGTCGAGCGCCAAGGTGAAGCGGTCGGTGGCCGGGGTTTTCGCCAGCGGGCGCTCGATGAACTGCGCTTGCCCACCCTGCCGGTGCGGCGACAGCACGATGTGCCTGGCCAGCCGCAGCGCTACCTCTGCGCCATAGCGGGCGCGCACAATGTGCAGGCAGCAATCGAGCCCGGCGGCGACGCCGGCCGAGGTGACGATGTCGCCGTCGTCGACATAGAGCACGTCGGCGTCGACTTCGATGTCCGGGTATAATGTTTGCAGCCGGTCGGTGGAGGCCCAATGTGTCGTCGCCCGCCGGCCCGCAAGCAGCCCGGCGGCGGCAATGGCGAAGGTGCCGAGACAGAGGCCGACGATCACCGCACCGCGCCGGTGCGCGTGGGTGAGCGCTGCCAGGAGCGGCGGCGGAATTGGGGCCTCGAGATCCTTCCAGCTCGGAATGATGACGATGTCGGCATCGTCGAATGCGGAAAGGCCATACGGCACCGCGATGGTCAGCCCGGCATCGGTGTGGATCGCTCCATCGTCGAGCGCGCAGACGCGAAAGTCGAAACGCGGCAAGCCAAGCTTGGTGCGGTCGGTGCCGAACACCACGCACGGCACGGAGAGGTGGAACGGGCTGATGCCGTCAAAGGCGAGAACGGCAATGATCGGGTCGGCCATGCGTGTTTCCAGCAAGCGAAAAGCGAATTGTCCTAATTCTTTCGAATGATGTCAATCGGGCCACTTTTGGCAGCCGGGCGATCCGCCTATTTTCGACCTGTCCCATTCAAGCCCGAAGGAGAACACCATGTCCGCCAATATCACGCCGCGCCGCGCGCTCATCGTCATCGATGTCCAGAACGATTATGATGGCGGCAACCTCGCCATCCAGTATCCGCCGTTCCGCGACAGCGTCGTCAATGTCGCGCGCGCTATGGATGCCGCCGCTGCGGCCGGCGTGAAGGTGGTGGTCGTCAAGCAGATGGCGCCCGAGACCTCGCCAGTCTTCGCCAAGGGCAGCCATGGCGGCGAACTGCATCCCGAGATCGCCCGGCGAAGCCGCGACCACTATGTCGAGAAGTCACTGCCTAGCGCCTTCGCCGGCACCGACCTCGAGGCGTGGCTGCGCGCCAATACCATCGATACGATAACGGTGATCGGCTACATGACGCATAATTGCGACCTGTCGAGCATCATCCACGCCGCGCTTGTCGGCTTTGCGGTCGAGTTCCTGTCCGACGCCACCGGTTCGCTGCCTTACGCCAACAGCGCCGGCTACGCCTCGGCCGAGGAGATCCACCGCGTGGTGTCCATCATCCTGCAGTCGCGCTTTGCGGCCGTGCTCAAGACCGCCGAATGGATCGATTGCCTGAAGACCGGTGCTTTGCCCGAACGCGACACGCCCTATGCGTCCAACCAGCGCGCGCTGGCGCGCAACGCTGCATAGGCAAATCTGTCCCCGAAAAGCAAAAGGGCGGCCAGTGGCCGCCCTTCTTGGATCTCGCAACGATCTCGAATTTTCAAAACAGGCCTTCGATCTGGCCGATCTCGTTGAGGAAGATTTTTTCCGAGGACGGCGCCTTGGGCAGGCCGGGCATGGTCATGACCTCACCGCAGATGACGACGACGAAGCCGGCGCCCGCCGAAAGCCTGACCTCGCGCACCGGCACGGTGTGGCCGGTCGGCGCGCCACGCAGGTTCGGGTCGGTCGAGAAGGAATATTGGGTCTTGGCCATGCAGACCGGCAGGTGCCCGTAGCCGGCCTGCTCCCAGGCATGCAGCTGGTCGCGCACCGACTTGTCGGCGATCGCCTCGTCGCCGCGATAGATGCGCTGGACGATGGTGTTGATCTTCTCGAACAGCGGCATTGCGTCGGGATAGAGCGGCGCGAACTGCGAGGCGCCGGATTCGGCGATCTCGACGACCTTGCGCGCCAACTCCTCAATGCCGGCAGAGCCATTGGCCCAATGCTTGCACAGGATCGCCTCGGCGCCGAGCGAGGCGACGAAATCCTTCATCGCCTGGATTTCCACCTCGGTATCGGTGGTGAAATGATTGATCGCCACGATCGCAGGCACGCCGAACTGTTTCACATTCTCGATGTGGCGGCCCAGATTGAGGCAGCCCTTCTTGACTGCCTCGATGTTTTCCTTGCCGAGGTCTTCCTTCTTGACGCCGCCATTCATCTTCATGGCGCGCACGGTGGCGACGATGACGGCAGCCGCCGGCTTCAAACCCGCCTTGCGGCACTTGATGTCGAAGAATTTTTCGGCTCCGAGGTCGGCGCCGAAGCCGGCTTCGGTGACGACGTAGTCGGCGAGCTTCAGCGCCGTGGTGGTGGCGACCACCGAGTTGCAGCCATGCGCGATGTTGGCGAACGGGCCGCCATGCACGAAGGCAGGGTTGTTCTCCAGCGTCTGCACCAGGTTTGGCTGCATGGCGTCCTTCAACAACACCGCCATGGCGCCGTCGGCCTTCAAGTCGCGGGCATAGACCGGGCTCTTGTCGCGGCGGTAGGCGACGATGATGTCGCCGAGGCGCTTTTCCAGATCCTTGAGGTCGGTGGAAAGGCACAGGATCGCCATCACTTCAGAGGCGACGGTGATGTCGAAGCCTGCCTCGCGCGGATAACCGTTGGCGACGCCGCCGAGCGAGCAGATGATTTCGCGCAGCGCCCGGTCGTTCATGTCCATGACGCGGCGCCAGGCGACGCGGCGGGTGTCGATGCCGAGCTCATTGCCCCAGTAGATGTGGTTGTCGATCAGCGCCGACAAAAGATTGTGCGCCGTGGTGATGGCGTGGAAGTCGCCGGTGAAGTGGAGGTTCATGTCCTCCATCGGCACGACCTGCGCGTAGCCGCCGCCGGCGGCACCGCCCTTGACGCCGAAATTCGGGCCGAGCGAAGCCTCGCGGATGCAGACGATCGCCTTCTTGCCGATGCGGTTCAGACCGTCACCAAGGCCGACGGTGGTGGTCGTCTTGCCTTCGCCGGCCGGCGTCGGGTTGATGGCGGTGACGAGGATCAGCTTGCCGTCCTTGTTGCCCTTCACCGATTTGATGAATTCGGCCGAAATCTTCGCCTTGTCGTGGCCGTAGGGCAAAAGGTGCTCGGTCGGGATGCCGATCTTCTGGCCGATCTCCTGGATCTGCTTTTTCTTGGCGCCGCGCGCGATCTCGATGTCGGACTTCACTTCGGCCATGACGGCTTTCCTTCGGATTGGACGGTGGAGGGGACGGGTTTGATCTCACTCGCAGGCATGTTGAACCCGGGCGCGGGCATGTTCTAACCCTGTCGCTCCCGCGGCGTCAACTTGCATGCAACTATGTTTCCTATGAAGAAAGTGTCTCCGCGGCCAGCCGACCTGTCGCAGGTTCTTCCTGGCTCCGTTGCCGCGCCGTATAGAAGCCAGAGGACGCGACGTTCCGCCGTCTCAAAACAGCCGCCCAATGCACGGAATGCGACAGAGGCGACGGCGCAAATTCGCCATCGCTCGCCGGGAAAGCTGTGAACGCTACTGAGTCAGGACGTTGCTTATCTCGACCATGTTGGAGCGCACGCGAAGCACGTAGAAACCCATCGTCGTCAGGTGCGTCGGCATGATCCAGCCATCCTCGCGGCCATTGGCGATGATGAAGGGCTGGATGCGCAGCGCCGAGACGAATTGCGCATCCATCGTGTCCCACAGATTGCCGAGATGCTTTTCCTTGATGACGTCCTCGAAGTCGGCCTGGGCGCCTTTCATCAGGCCGTAATAGGCATAGAGCTGGCCATAGGCGAACCAGAAGCGGTCATCGGCGCGGAAGTCGAACCAACCATTGTTGTGGTTTTCGGCGCGCTCCTTGAGGATCGCGGAGGTGGAACCGATGTCGGAGGAGATGCGGTCGATATACTGCTTCAGATTGTCGGCGCGGGCATCGAACGTCGCCTGGCAGCTGCCGAGGCGGGCGTTGAAGGAGCGCAGCTTGGTGACGGCATCGCGATAATAGCTCGGCGTCGGCGTCTTGGGGCCGAACGGGTTGATGCCGAAATACCAGGTCTCCTCGTCGAACTGCAGATTGCCGCGCGCATCCTGCAGGTCGCCGTCGATCTGCGATGTGGTGCGAACACGCCCGAGATTGTCGGCAAGCTCGGTGGCGGTGCGCCGCACCGCCTGGTTGATGCCGCGCTGGAACGAGGCCTTGTTGTCCATGAACGGCGTGTTGTCCCAGTCGATGCCGAACAGGCCGAGTTTGTAGAGGATCATCGACGAGATCCAGGCATTCTGGTTGACGTCGAAGTCCGTCAGGTCGGCCGCCACCTGGGCGATGCCCGAATTGCCGCAGGTCTTGGCGGTGTCGGTGCCGGCGCCGGCGGCGACCTGTTCGCCGGCGGAAATGTTGCGGTTCTCGAAGGTGTATTTGTCGACGTAGTTGGGATCGAACTTGTTCCACCACTGGGTGGCGTAGAAGAAATTGGCGTAGAGGCCGATCAACACCAGAAGCGCGAGGCCGACCACAGCCTTCAGGATCCAGCCGCGCTGCGTATACCAGCGCCCAGCCCAGAGGAACGGCCACAGGATCGCGCCGATGACGAGGCCGATGCCGCGGCCTATCCATTGGAAGATGCGGGTGAAGAAATTCACGATCGGATCAAGCATGGCTCTCGTTCACCCCTCAGTCAGTCAGGCCGTAAAGGCGCGTGCGAAACGCCACTTTGTCTTTCAAATATGTGGTTTTCAGAACGTCCACAACATGCGACCGCCAGGCGTCGCTGTAGCCGTCATAGTCCTTGTAGAAGCCCGGCTTGTTGAAGACGTAACGCGAGACAAAGTCCTGCGGCACGAAATCCGAGATCAGCTGGTTGGTCAGCCAGGCGTCGGGATGGTCGGGCTTGCCACGCACGACCAGGAAGCGCTGTTGCGGAAACACCTCCTCGATCTTGAGATGGCCGAGCTGGGCGATCTCACGCTTGGCGGCGTTGAGAAAGGGGAAATTGCCGTCCTTGGTGATCAGATCGGCATGGCCATGGATCCAGGTCTGCAGCCAGACCTTGTCGACCTCGGTCAAATTGCGGTTCGGCTCTGTGTCGCGGATGAGAGAGCGCACCACCATCTCGGCGCGATGCTCGAGATAGCCCGAGCTTTCGACCCATGACGCGCGGGGCAGTTCGATGCGGCCGGTGCTGGCCAGGAACTTGAACACCTTGTCGGCATCGTTGATCGAGAGATAGCTGACCTGCCAGGGCCGCGAACGGCGAAAGCCGGGGGCGGCCGGGTCGCCGATGACGGTAGTCATATCAGGATCGACGAAGACGTAGACGCCGCCGAAATGGCTGGTCCAGTAGGCGTTGTGGCGGAAGATCACCTGGTCGGGCACCAGCGCATTCTCACGGATATCGCCGCAGACCTTCGCCAGCTCCACCATACGGCTCAGCATGGTGTTGTCGCGCCAGGCATCGGGCTCCTGCTTCAGCCGGTCGACCAGCTTGCCGAGTTCGGCGGCCTTGCCCAGCACGTCCTCGGCCGAAAGCACCCTGAACTCGACCTGGCTGATCGACAGCAGATCCTCGATGTCGTTGACCAGGGGAACGGAATCCTCGATCTCGCCGTAGATGACATCCTTGATGGTCAGCGCATCGATGGCGCGCTGGTTCTTGGACATGAACTCGAACATCAGCTGCGAGGTGTTGGAAAAGGCGGTGTGCACCACCGGCAGATCGATCTGCGACGGCGTCAGGATGATGAAGCGGCGGTTGACCTCATTGGGGTCGAGATAATCGTAATCGCCGCATTCCTCGGCCACTTCGGGCGAGAAGCCGGTGCGGTCGATCTGGAAGCTCTTCAGCTTGGTGGGCTTGAGGCCGAAGGCAACAAGCGCCTTGTTGTAGCGCTGGATGAGGTGCGACTCGTCGACGGTGAGCAAGCGACCGTAGATCAGCTCATTGTCGCGGAGAAGGTCGGGCTTTTTGGCGTGGCTCATGCAGAACGTTCCGAGTGGCGTTGCCTGTTGTGGCGAAGCGCTAACGCTGACGCCTCCCTCTCCCCGTTCTTCACGGGGAGAGGGTAAGGGTGAGGGGCAGCGCTAGCATTCAAGGACATGTCTCCCCATGGCCTTTGGCGTCAATAAATCGAAGATCATTGGTCCGGATGTGCCGATCGAGGCGCTGTTCGATAGCTGCCAGTATGGTCGTAGCGATCTCTGGTCCACGCATGCGCCGCCCCTCACCCTTACCCTCTCCCCGTGAAGGACGGGGAGAGGGGGGCGTCAGCGTTAGCGCCAAGCCTTTCAGCACCCGCGGGCAGCGAAGGAAGCTCACGCATTCCAGAGCCCCTTCTTCTTCATCTCCTCCATCTCGCGCCCCGCCCGTTCGCGCAGGCGTGCGTCGCGCAGCAGCTTCTCCACCGCGGCGTCATCGGATTTGTCGGAATAGCGGAACTCCGAGTCGGCGTAGCGGTTGATCTCCTGCATGACCATGTCCATCGAGAACGGCCCACGCAGTTCCTCGATCATGGCTTTCTTTTCGTTGTAACCCTTGTGCATGAAGGCTTCCGGCTTCTCGAACCAGTCGTCGGGCAGCTCGATGTCCATGGCGCGCATCTTGATGGCGTCGGTGACGTTCTTGATGGCTCGGCCGGTGAAGCGCGGCTCGGCATCCTTGATCAGGTGCAGATAAGTGCCGATGTCGGCCATCGATTTCGGCGCGCCATTCTCCTTCATGTAGCGCTCATAGACCTTCATCAGCCCGTCTTCCTGAGGCTTCTCGTGCTCCTCATAGGCTTCGATCACCGCGCGCTGGATCTCCTGCGCGGCGTAGAGCTTGTGGTCGCCGAGTGGGATCTTGTGGTTCTTGCCGGCAAGCAGGACGAAGATGTCGATATAGTCGTCGCGGCTCTGTGGGCCGTCGACCAGCCAGCGGGCGCCGGCGCGCTGGCGCAGCGCATCGTCGACATTTTCGGGATAGTTGGAAAACATGCCGAACGAGCAATTGCCGCGCACCACCGTGCCGGCGCCGGCAAAGGCGTCCATCAAGACGCCGGTGATTTCCTGTTGGCCGGCCGAGGCGCGGTCGTCGGAGCGGCGGGCCGCCACTTGGTCGATGTCGTCGACGGTGCCGAAGCCGATGACGCGTGGGTTCAAGACATTGTTGATGAACTGGCGGCAGTTCTGGCCGGATTTGCCCTGGTAGGACGAGATCTGGTCGACGCCGAAATTCTCATAGGCGAAGGGATAGCCGGCAACTTGGCAATAATTGTTGACGAGGCCGGCGATCATCTGGATCAGCGTCGTCTTGCCGGTGCCCGGCGCGCCATCGCCGATGAAGGTGAAGAGGAAGCCGCCGAGCTCGACGAACGGGTTCAGCTCGCGCTCGAAATCATAGGCCATCAGCATCTTGGCGAGCTTGACCGACTGGTATTTGGCGATGTGGTTGCCGACGACCTCTTCGGGCTTCTTGAAGGTCATCACCAGCGGTTTCGAACGCTTGCCGGGCGCGACGTCGAAGCCGTCTAGGGTGAAATCGTCGGCGTCGATGTGGATATGGGCGTTCTCGAACGGACCGATGCCGTCGAAGCGGCCTTTGCGGGCCAGCAGCCCATCAATGGCGACCCGTGCAAAAGCTCGCGCGCGCGTCGTCAGGTCGCCATCGTCCTTGGAGCCTGCAATCGCCTTGTCCAACCCGGCGACGATCGACTTCACCGCGTCCTGCGGCGTGTCGAACAGGAAGTCCGGTTCGGGGATATCGTTGGGCGCCTCGCCGTCGCTGTCGATCAGCTGGAACAGGTAAGAGGCGAGGCTGAAGGCTGAAACGTAAGCCGAGGCTGACAGAAGCTTCTTGAAGGTCGCCGCCTCATCGCCCTCAAGAGGCGCGCGGGTGTTCTTGGCCTGGAGGCTTTCGAGGTCGGAGCCCTCGGCGAAGACGTCGGAGATGGCGAGCGCAATCGCCAGGCCGCGGCGGGCGCGGAACAACATCGTGTGCTGGGGGATGCTCATCAGCTGGTCGTCGGGATGGACGGCTGCCACGGTCTTGACCAGCTCGACCTCGCGTGTGCGCCGCACCGAGCCGACCGAGACGGTGGAGACGAAGCGGCGGTTGGTGCCGGCCAGCGCTGTGCCGGATTCGCGCGAGGGGTCTTCCAATACGACGACGCGGGTGATGAAGCTTTGCGCGGTTGCGCGGTGCTTTTCGATAGCCGCTTCCGGGATGGTGGTCAGGCCGGTGTCCATGAAGGATGCTCCGCGATGTGACGGTCAGACATCTGAAATCACCTGCCCATTTGACAGGATGTGAACCTTGTAGCCGGAGAAGATTTTTTGAGCTTCGCCGGCGGCGTAGAGTGCTTGATAGGCTTCGTGCGGGATCAGGGCGTGGTTCTCGTAGCTCGACACACCCTGGCGCGCGGCTTCGAGATCGTCGGTGTTGATAAAGAATTCCTGCGTGGTCTTCTCGCTCGAAAACAGGCCCTTGCGGCCGGGTTTCTCGCCCTTGGAGTAGACCTCCTGGATGGTCCAGGTGAGCAGCCAGGCATTTTCCGGTTTGCGCACCTTGGCCAGCACCTCGGTCACGGTCGAATTGTTGTCCGTAATGCCTGCGGAATAAAAGGGGCCGAGCACGACGCGGCGCAGCTGCTTAGGGTGCAGCGGCTCGAAATCCTTGTCGAGATTGACCGCAATCGTTGCGGGCGAAAGCGTGTAGGCGGAATTCTTCTCGGTGAAATCGTCGAAGCGATGGGCGAGTTCGGGGTTGAGCAGGCCGTCCACCGGCAGCGGGATGTCGACCCGTTCATTGAGCTTGCCGCTGCTGTCAACGAGCTGCCGGATCATGCTTTCGGAGGAATCCTCCACCGTCACCATGTAGACCAGCGGCAGGTTGGCGCTGCCGTCGAAGCTCGCCCAGTGCACGAGGTAATAGGGGCGCCCGGTCTTTGGATTGACCGAGACCTTGGCCGTCTGCGCCAGCGAGAACGGGCCAAAAGTCTGTTCGCTCTTGACGTCCTCGAGATAGAGCCGCTCGGCCATCGACTTCTGCAGCGCTTCGGGGAATTCCTTGTGGCGCAGGATGAAGTCGGCCATTTCCTCGCGCAATTCGCCGGCCAGCGGAATGTTGGCCAGCCGCGCCTCGGCCTGGCGGCGGTCGTTTTCCAGTTCGAGCAGGTTCTGGAAGACGGGATAGCCGCTGTCGGCGCGCGAAATGCGGAACGTGTCCATGAAGCCGAGCCGGTTGCGCCAGCAGGAAAACGATTTGTCCAGCCGGGCAATGTATTCGGCGACAATCTTGGCGACGATGCCGTGCCGGTAAAGCGGCGAGCGGTCGTCGCGCATGAACACTTCGAGGCCGCTGAGTGCCGCCGTGATGGCGGAAAAATAGCGCGCCGCCGCTTCGTTTTCGGGAGTCATGCCGGTGTGCCCGCGTGCAGCCGCTCCTTACGACTGCACGTAGTTGGCCGAATTGTGCTTCTTCATCACGTCGTCGAAACGGCGGGCGAAGGCGTCGTCGGCGAGCTTCTTGCGGCGCTGGATGTCGGAGCTGGCGACCATGTTCTTCTCGTGCATTTCGAGAAGATCGCCGATGTGCTTTTGCGAGGCGGCGCCAATGCCGGCCATGGTCTCTTCGGCGGTGTTGTCAACCTGGCTGCCCAGCGTGTTGATCTTGTGGGCGACATCCTGCTGGGCGGCGGTCTTCAAGGAATCTTCCAGTGCCTTGTAGAGCACGATGCGCTGCTCCGTATCGATGGTCAGCTTGTTGATAAGCGTCGACTGGGCTGCGATCTGGTTGTTGAGCGAATCGACGAAGGTCTGGAACATCGAGGTGTAGCGTTCCAGCGTCTGGCTCTCGGCCAGAAGCTCCTGCTCCTTGGCTTGCTTTTCATTGTATTCGGTCGCCAGTTTCGAGCGCTCGCCCTCAAGCTGCGTGCGCTCCTTCTGGCTGGTAGAAGCGGCGATCTTGTTTTCGATGTCGAGCAGCAGCGGATTGACCTCCTCGATGCGCTTCTGCACCGCCTCGAGGTTGGTCATGGTGACCTTGCGGCGCTCGATCACCTGCGACAGGCTGTTTTCCGAGGTCTTGTAGCGCTGGTCGAGGACCTCTTTCTGCGCTTTCAGGATGCCGACGATGGTGTCGGACTTGACCAGAAGCTCCTGCAGATTGCCGGCCAGCGACATGTTGCGGACGCGGTCGGTGCGCATGCGCTGCTTGCGTTGCGCCGAGAAGACGCCGACGAAGCTTTCCCAGCCGGTGTAGTTCTTCATGCTCTCGAATTCGGTGCCGAAGACGTTGGTGGCGTCTTCCAGCCCGATGATCAGGTCGGCAATGTTGCCTTCCATCACCTTCTGCTGCTTCAGCACGTCCTCGATGCGGGCATTCTCGACGTCGAAATTGGCGTCGCCGATCTTCTTGTCGGCGGTGGCCAGCGTATCAAGCACCGTGCCCGACTGCTCGATCTTGGAGCGCATGTCCTGCACGACCTGCCTGGTCTTGGCAATTTCGGCATCGAAATTCTGCAATGTCGCCATAGGGGCCTCCCGCTTCGGCTTCCGGTCGCTGGCTGCGAACAGCGGCGAATATATGTGGGGTATCAGGGGATTGAAAGACGCAAGACAAGACCCGCCCCGAAAACAAAAAAATGCCTGGTCGTCTTGAAAGGCAATGAAGGCGGGGTCATGGCGTGATTAACCAGCCGGCCAAGTATTGTTCAATTGTCATTGAAATTTGACGGCTGCGAAGAAGTCGATCTCGGACAGTGTGGGTGTGCTGAATTCGACAGAGGGCTCAATGAGTTGCAAGCGCGAGACAGCTGGCGGAAGCCGTCGCCATCACGCTACGCATCGCGCCGTTCAAGGCTTCGGATCGGCCTTCAGATAGGCGATGACGTTGGCGATGTCCTGGTCGCTGCTCAGGCCGGAGAAGCCCATCCTGTTGCCGGGTACTTTCAGCTTGGGAGCGCCGAGATAGGCTTTGAGGTTGGCTTCGTCCCAAACGAGGCCGGCCGCGCCGGCGTCCTTCATGGCCTGCGAATAGTTGAAATTCTGGGCGGTGCCGGCGGTGCGGCCGACGATACCGAGGAGATGCGGGCCGACCTTGTCGCGGTCGCTTGCTGCCTCGTGACAGGCCATGCAGCGGTAGAATACTTTCTTGCCAAGTGCTGCATCGCCGTCGGCCTGCGCGGCGAGGATACCGGCCAAGTAAATGACAAGGGCTGATGAAATGGCTCGAAGCATGGCGGGTCTCGGCTGGCTCTTGTTGAGGGCAAAATAGGCAGCAGGCGTTAACAAACGCAGTATGGCGGCTGATAGCGGACCGGGCTCAATCCGTGCGCGGGATCGCCGCAACCGCCTGCTTGACCTGCTTTTCAATCGCCGCCGACGAATGGTTGTCGCGCACGAAAGCGCGGCCGATCTCCGCCATCTCGGCGGCCGCTTGCGGGCGTGTCGCGAGACCGATGATTTTCGACGCCAATTCGCCGGCGTCGTCGCTGGATAGGAAATGCCTGCCCGCCTGCAGCCCAAGCCCTTCGACGGCCTTTTCTGTGGCGGCGACGACAAGGCCCGCCGCCATCGCCTCCAGCACCTTGATGCGGGTTCCGCCGCCGAAGCGCAGCGGGATCGGCGCATAGCCGGCACGCCCAAGCAATTCCGGCAGATGCGGTGGGTTCTCGATCAACCGCAGACCATGCCTGGTGCATAGACCGCGCACGACATCGCGCGGGTTTCTGCCGGCGACGGTGATCGACCAGGGCCGGCCGGAGGCGGCGAGGCGCGGCGCCATCGCGCGGCCGATCTGCTTGACGGCGTCGATGTTTGGGAAGTAGCTGAGATGCCCGATGAAGCACAGGCTGAGCTCACTGAAGCGCTCGGCAGCAATCGGCAGGGAAAGCACGCTCTCGTCTGGAATGGGGTTGGCGACGAACCTGACGTCGTTGACGGGGCCGAGAGCGGACAGAAGCGCTTCGTCGGCCCGCGAACAAACCCAGACCTGGTCGGCCAGGGCAGCCGCACACCTGTCGGCTTCGCGCGCCTCTGCCTTCCTTCGCCTGTTTTGGCGCCAGTCTCGAATTTGCTGCCACAGCGTCAGGCCGGCGATCCGGTCGGACACCGTCTGGGAATCAATGTTGTGCTGGTCAAGGACGGTGCGCGCGCGATGCTTCGGCGCCAGCGTCAGCAGCTGCGAAAGCACGATCTCCTCGATCACCACGAGATCGGGCGCGAATTCCCTCCAGATGGCGTCGGCTTCGGCCAGCTCGTCGTCCGGCATCATATGCACGGTCGGGTGCGGGCTGCGCCTGCCCCAGGGCGCCCTGCCGCGCGCTGCCTCGATGATCCGGTGACGGATGTTCGGCGGTGTGGAGGGTGCCGGGGCGCCAGTCAGGCTTACCGTCAGGACCTCGCCCATCGATGCCAAAGCGCGTGCATTGGCGGCGTTCCGGATCTCTCCGCCGGAGACCGGCGGAAACGGGCAATCGACTGTGAACTGCAGAATTTTCATGTTGTCCCGGCCGTTCAGCCTCTGGTGAAGCCAATGAAATCGTCGGGCGCGGCGCGGCCCATTTCCTCTTCCCAGTGGCGGCGGCAGAGCGAGATATAGACGTCCTTGCCGATCGCCACCTGTTCGCCTTGTCTGGCCACCTTGCCGTCAGCGCCGAGACGCACGACCATCGTCGCCTTGCGGCCGCAGCGGCAGATGGTGCGCACTTCGCGCAGATCGTCTGCGATGGCCAGAAGCGCTCGCGAACCGGAAAACAGATTGCCCTGGAAATCGGTGCGCAGGCCGTAGCACATCACAGGGATGTTCAGCCGGTCGGCGATACGGGCGAGCTGCCAGACCTGCTCTTCCTCGAGAAATTGCGCCTCGTCGACAAAGATGCAATGCACCGTCGTATGTTCGTGATGCTCGGCGACGCGAGCGTAGAGATCGTCGCCGTCGCGGAACATCTCGGCCTCCGTCTCCAGGCCGATGCGCGACGAGATCAGCCCGGTGTCGCCCTTTCTGTAGTGGCCGGCGACGAACAGCATCGTCGTCATACCGCGTTCGCGATAATTGTAGGACGCCTGCAGCAGCATTGTCGTTTTGCCGGCATTCATCGTCGCATAGTGGAAGTAGAGCTTGGCCATGCCGTCCTTTTAAGCCGAGTTGGCGCGGCGCGGGGAGAGGGCACCGCTGCATTTCATGGGAAAAGCCGTCTGCAATCGAAAAAGCGGCGGGCGCGTCGCTGTTTGGCCAGTCCGCGCCGTTGATCGTGATTGTCTTAGCGCTTGAAACCACACCAGAATGGTGTTTGGCTGACGAAACAAGGCGGGCAGAGAAACCGTAACTACGCTTCGCCAAAGAATCACAATGGGAGACTGCCAATGTCGCGTATGAACACCTTCGTCGCCGGTCTCGGCCTGGCGACTTTTCTGTCCACGAGCGCTGCACTTGCCGGCGATCCGGAGAGCTGCAAGGCGGTGCGCCTTTCCGATGTCGGCTGGACCGACATCCAGGCAACCACCGGCGTCGCTTCGGTGCTGCTCACCGCGCTCGGCTACGAGCCGCAGACGATCCAGCTATCGGTACCGGTGACCATGGCGTCGCTGAAAAACAAGGATCTCGACGTCTTCCTCGGCAACTGGATGCCGTCGATGACCAACGACATCAAGGACTACACCGCCGATGGTTCGGTCGAGACGATCGGCACCAACCTGACCGGCGCCGGCTACGGCATCGTCGTACCGACCTATGTCGCGGAGGCCGGCGTCAAGTCGCTGACCGACATCGGCAAGTTCAAGGACAAGTTCAACGGCAAGATTTACGGCATCGAGGCGGGCAATGACGGCAACCGCATCATCCTCGACATGATCAAGAACCCGAAGGACAATCTCGAAGGCTTCGAGCTGGTCGAGTCCTCGGAAGCCGGCATGCTGACGCAGGCCGAGCAGTCGATCAAGAACAATGAGTGGATCGCGTTCCTCGGCTGGACGCCGCATCCGGTGATGGGCGCCATGAAGCTCACCTATCTCGACGGCATGGGCGACAGCGGCTTCGGCGCCGCCACCGTCTACACCAATGTGCGCAAGGGCTACACCACCGAATGCCCGAATGCCGGCAAGTTCATCGCCAACCTGAAGTTCAACCTGGACATGGAAGGCGAGATGATGGACGCGATCCTGAAGGGCGGCGACGCCAACACGGTCGCAGCCGACTGGCTGAAGAAGCACCCTGACGCGGTTGCGCCGTGGATTGCCGGCGTCACCACCTTCGATGGCGGCGATGCGGCAGCGGCGGTCAAGACCGCGCTCGGAAGCTGAGCCGACTAATTCGGCAAAGCCGAACCAGGAAGGGCAGCCAATCTAGAAAAGGCTGCCCTTTTTCATATCCTGTGAGAAGATGACCTAATGAGAGCGGAGGCCGGAAGCAGGCGGTCTCTCGCATGAGAGGGGCGATATGGATCCGATTTCGAAATTCATGGTCGATCACAAGGTACCGATCGGCGCCTGGGGAAAGGCGTTCTTCGGTTTCCTCACCGACAATTTCGACACCGTGTTCAGAGCCTTCTCGAATGGCCTCAATTTCCTGCTCGACGGGCTGGTTGGCATCCTTTTGATGGTGCCGCCGGTGCTGCTGGCGCTGATCATCGCCATCATCGCCTGGCTGCTGCAGCGCTCGCGCCCGCTGGCCATAGGCGTCTTTCTCGGCCTGATCTTCATCATCAACCAGAACCTCTGGAAGCAGACGGTGCAGACGCTGGTGCTGGTCGTGGCCGCCGCCGCCATGGCGATGGCCATCGGCGTGCCGCTCGGCATCTGGGCCGCGCACAAGCCGAAGGTCTACCGCATCATGCTGCCGGTGCTCGACCTGATGCAAACGCTGCCGACCTTCGTCTACCTGATCCCGGTTCTGACCCTGTTCGGTCTCGGCAACGCGCCCGGCCTCATCGTCACCATCATCTTTGTCATCCCGACCGCGGTCCGGCTCACCCATCTCGGCGTCGTCTCGGTGCCGAAGTCGATCATCGAGGCCGGCGAGGCGTTCGGCGCCACCAAGCAGCAGCTGCTGTGGAAGGTCGAGCTGCCCTCGGCCTTGCCGACCATCATGGCCGGGCTGACGCAATCGATCATGCTGTCGCTGTCGATGGTGGTGTTTGCAGCACTCATCGGCGCCGGCGGCCTCGGCACTGAAATCAACCGCGCGCTCGGCTCGCGCCGCATCGATCTCGGGCTCGAGGCGGGCCTGGCGATTGTCGTACTCGCCATCGTGCTCGACCGAATGACGCGTATCGGCGTTGGAGGCAAGAAATGACCGTCGCCGTCGATTTCAAAAATGTCGATATCGTCTTCGGGTCCGACCAGGCCGGTTCGCTAGCGCTGATCGATGGCGGCGCCACGCGCGCCGAAATCCTCGAAAAGACCGGCAATGTGCTGGGTTGCGCCGGCGCCAGCCTGACCGTGCATGAGGGCGAAATCTCGGTGCTGATGGGCCTGTCCGGCTCGGGCAAGTCGACGCTGCTGCGGGCGGTCAACCGGCTCAACGTGGTGTCGCGCGGCCAGGTGCTGGTCAAGGACGGCGACAATATCGTCGATGTCGTGACCTGCGATCAGGCGACGTTGCGGCGGCTGCGCCAGAAGCAGGTGGCGATGGTGTTCCAGCAGTTCGGCCTGCTGCCTTGGCGTACGGTGGAGGAGAATGTCGGCCTCGGCCTCGAACTCGCCGGCGTGCCGGAGCAAGAGCGCAAGGAGCGCGTGCAACGCCAGCTGAAACTGGTCAATCTCGACCAGTGGTCGAAGAAATACGCGCATGAGCTGTCCGGCGGCATGCAGCAGCGCGTCGGCCTGGCCCGTGCCTTCGCCACCGAGGCGCCGATCCTGCTGATGGACGAGCCGTTCTCGGCGCTCGATCCGCTGATCCGCACCAAGCTGCAGGACGAATTGCTGCAGCTGCAGGCGGAGCTGAAGAAGACCATCATCTTCGTCAGCCATGATCTGGAAGAGGCGCTGAAGATCGGCACCCATATCACCATCATGGAAGGCGGGCGCATCGTGCAGACCGGGGCGCCGGAAGACATCGTGCTCAAGCCCGCCAATGACTATGTCCGCGACTTCATCGCCAATGTGAATCCGTTGTCGGTGCTGACCGCCTGGAACGTCATGCGCGACAGCCGCGACCTCGAGCACGGCGATAATGGCTGGGTGTGGCTCGACCGGCGCAAGACGACGCGCTTCAAGATCGACGAGCACAGGCTGGTGGCGGCGGCGGAACGCGACGGCAAACCGGCGGTATGGGTTTCATGCGCCGATGTCGAGGCGCAGCCGGAGGAGACGGCGCAAGTGTTCTGGGCCAATCCCGGGACCTCGCTGAAGACGGTGATGCTGGCCATGCACCGCTCGCAGACGGCACCCGTGGCGCTGTTCGACGACCAGTCGCGCTTTGTCGGGGCGATCGGCATACGCGACGTGCTGAGCGCGGTGTTGCGGCGCTAAGCCAGACCGATGCGCGTGGCGCCGAGCTTGAACAGGGCTGTGGCATCCCGGTCGAAGCGGAAGGTGTGGATGAAGTCGTCCGCACGGTAGTCCGGAAGCGTCTTGCGGATGGCGGCGGCGAAAGTTTTCGCCTCGTCCAGTCGCCCCGCCAGCGCCAGGCAGTGAGCGGCGATCGACAGGATGATGACATGGGCGTTGGGGCGGGCAGCCGCTTTCAGCGCCCATTCGGCTGCCTCGTCGAACTGGCCGAGGCGGACATGGGCCATGGCGCGTGCGCCCAGCATGCCGAACAGCATCGGGTCGAACGGCGACAGATGGCGCGAATGATCCGACGATCCGATCGCCGCGTGCGGGTCGCCCGACTGCGAATGCACGAAGGACAGCGCATAGTGGCCAAGGGCGAAGTTGGGGCTGAGGTCGACGGCTCTCTCCAGTTCGAGCAGGGATTGGTCGCCTTCGCCGCGCAGCCACAGCGCCCGGCCCATCGCCCAGTGCGCGGCCGGATTGTGGTCGTCGACCAGCAGGCTTTGGCCGGCCGCCTCAAAGGCGAGCGCGCCGTCCTGGTCGCGGTCGCCCCAGCGCTGGAAAGCACTTTGCCAATGGGTGAAGGACAGGCCGGCATAGGCGCGGGTGAAGGTCGGATCCTGCCTGACAGCAATGTCGAAGAAATGCCGTGCGAGGTCGTTCTCGCTGCGGGTGAAGCGATACATGTGCCAGAGGCCGCGATGGTAGGCCTCCCAGGCGTTGAGCGAATTGGGCGCCTTCAGCATGGCGCGGTTGCGCTCGACCATCTCTATCTCGGATGAGATAGAGGCCACGATGCTGTTGCCGATGTCGTCGAGGACAATGAAGATGTCCTCGGGCTTGCGCTCGAAGGTCTCGGCCCAGACGATCCTGGCCGTGCGAACCTCGACAAGCTCGACGGTGACGGTCAGCCGGCCCGCCAGACTGCGCACCGAGCCGGTGGCGACATAGTCGACATTCAGCCGGCGGCCGGCATCCTCCGGCGCGATGTTCTTTTCCGCCAGGGCAAAGACCGAGCCGCGGGCGATGACGAAAAAATCCCTGAGCTTGGCGAGGCGGGTAATGATGTCATGGGTCAAGCCGTCGGCCAGCCCACCACGAAGGCCGCCGGCATCTTCGGCGAACGGCATGACGGCAAGCGAAGCCTTGTGCGGTGTCGCGGCTTCGGTGGGGGCACGCGCGATCGGGCTGTGGCCCGCCACCGGCGCCACCGCAGGCTGTGCCGGCAAAGTCGCGCAGTGACGTTCCGCGCGAATGGCAAGCCACGCCTGGCGCACAGGGCCGAAATCCAGCTCTTCCGATTGGAAGAGCGATGCCGCAGCGGCAAGATGGTCTTCGCAGGCGCCGAACTGGCCGCGCCGCGCCAGCCTCACCAGGAGTGCGACATGGGCGCTGCTGTCGAACGGGGTCAATTCCAGCCATTTTTCGAGATGGGCGGAGACGGCTTCGGAATCGGCCGGGAGCGTCTTGACCAGACATTCCAGTATAGCCGCGTGGCAGGAACCGAAACGGCGGCGCTGCGCGGTCAGCCAGCTGTTGAAGAGAGGGCAGCGGTCGATCTCCAGCCCTTCGAGGAAGTCGCCGACGAACAGGCCGGAGAGCAACTGCAGTCGCGTCGGCTCGAGCGTTTCGATGCCTGCGGCAGTTGCCGCGCCAACATCCAGCACGTCGACCGAGATACCGTCGAGATCGAGCGCGATCGTATCATCCACGGTTACGATCCGGCCGCGGCCCGGTTCGTCGAGCGCGGCCCGCAGCTTGCTCAGGCACCAGCGAAGCTCACCCCTAGGGTCATTTGGAACGTCCCACAGCAACTCGCAGAGCTTGCCACGTCCGACCGGATGGGGCGCCAGCGCCAGATAGGCCAGCAGCGCGCGCAGCTTGCGCGATGCCGGCAAGGGCACCGGAGCGGCGTCGCGCACAATCGCCAGCGGGCCGAAAAGCCGCAGAGACAGGCCTTTCCGGGTGCTTGCCTGGCTCGATTCCATGCCTGTTTCCACGCCTTTTCCCACGCTTGCCCACCGGACCTTATTTTATCACCGAACGCGACAAAGTGCACACCCGGCTCGCAGATTGTGTGCCGAATGTGGTGCTTTCCACATTGTGGCACTTCAAAGACCTGTAGTGCGGCAAGGTGTCGAAACCTCGTCGCCCAAACCGCCGGTGTGTAACCGGCCCGTGAGCAAGAACCAGGAGTTTACCCATGTTGCATCAGCAGAAAATCAGAACCACGGCAGGCCGCGGCCGCCTTTTCGACAGCATTCTCGATACGGTCGGCGACACGCCGGTCATCCGCGTCAATAATCTCGGCCCGGCGCATGCGACCATCTACGTCAAGGCCGAGTTCTTCAATCCGGCTGCGTCAGTGAAGGACCGGCTGGCGCTCAACATCATCGAGGAAGGTGAACGCACCGGCGCGCTCAAGCCGGGACAGACCATCGTCGAGGCGACCAGCGGCAACACGGGCATCGGTCTTGCCATGGTCTGTGCGCAGAAGGGCTACAAGTTGGTGGTGACGATGGCCGACAGTTTCTCGGTCGAGCGCCGCAAGCTGATGCGGATGCTGGGCGCCAAGGTGGTGCTGACGCCGCGCGCCGAGAAAGGCTTCGGCATGTACAAGAAGGCGGTGGAACTGGCCGAAGCCAATGGCTGGTTCCTGGCCCGCCAGTTCGAGACCAAGGCCAACGCCGACATCCATGAAGCAACCACGGGACGCGAGATCGTCAACGATTTCGCCGGCTCGCGGCTCGACTATTTCGTCACCGGCTACGGCACCGGCGGCACCGTCGCCGGCGTGGCGCGGGTGCTGCGCCGCGAGCGGCCTGAGACCCGGATCGTGCTCGCCGAACCGGCCAATGCGCAGCTTGTAGGCAGCGGCAAGCCGCAGATGCGTGGCGTCGGCGGAGCGCCGGCCGCCAGCCATCCGGCTTTCGAACCGCACCCGATCCAGGGCTGGACGCCGGATTTCATTCCGAACGTCCTGCAGGAAGCGATCAATGGCAACCTCTATGACGAGGTGATGCCGATCGCGGGGTCGGAGGGCATGAAATGGGCCAAGGCGCTGGCGCAGCAGGAAGGCATCTTCACCGGCATTTCCGGCGGTTCGGCTTTTGCCGTGGCACGCCAGATCGCCGGCACGGCACCGGCCGGATCGGTGATCCTGTGCATGCTTCCCGATACCGGCGAACGCTATATGTCGACGCCGCTGTTCGATGGCATCGAGGCCGAGATGAATGCGGAAGAGCTTGCTCTCTCGCGCTCGACGCCCGGTTGCCGGTTCCCGGCATGATGGCGCGGGGGCGATCTCCATGGACGCGATGCCTGTCACCTCGGATGCCGAGGAAACGCTTGACCCCTCGGACTGGGCCGATGTGCAAAGCCTGTCGCATCGGATCGTTGACGATGCCGTCGCTTACCTGCGCGATGTCAGGCAACGGCCGGTGTGGCAGGAGATGCCTGGAGATGTGAGGGATTTCTTCACCGCCTCGCTGCCGCAATCACCGACCCCGCTTGCCGACATCTATGGCGATGTCGTGGACAAGGTGATGCCCTATCCAATGGGCAACATCCATCCTCGCTTCTGGTCCTGGTATATGGGGTCGAGCAACTTCACCGGCGCGCTCGGCGATTTCCTGGCCGCAATCCAGGGCTCCAATCTCGGCGGCGGCAATCATGCCGCCGCCCTGATGGATGGCCAGGTGGTTGACTGGTGCAAGCAGATGACCGGCATGCCGGCTTCGGCCAGCGGCACGCTGGTTAGCGGGGGTTCGATGGCCAACATCATCGGGCTGACCGTGGCGCGCAACACCAAGGCCGGCATCGACGTGCGCGAGCACGGCGTTGGAGCAATCGAAAAGCCTTTGCGTTTCTATGGCTCGGACCAGGTCCATTCCTGTCACCGCAAGGGGATGGAAGCGCTCGGCCTCGGCAACAAGGCGCTGCGCCGCATTGCCAGCGACGCCGGACTTCGCATCGACATCGAAGCTTTGCGGGCGGCGATATCGGAAGATCGCGCGGCCGGGTTCAAGCCGGCCTGCATCATCGGCAATGCCGGCACGGTCAACACCGGCGCCATCGACGATCTGCAGGCGCTGGCCAAGCTGGCGCGTGAGGAGGACCTCTGGTTCCATGTCGACGGCTGCATCGGCGCGCTGATCGCGATCGCGCCTGAGAATGCACATCGCGTCGCCGGCATCGAATGGGCCGATTCCATCGCGCTCGATCCGCACAAATGGCTGCATGCGCCGTTCGAGGCAGGCTGCGCGTTGGTCAGGGATGCCTCGGCGCATCGCAAGACCTTCGCGGTGACGCCGGAATATCTGGAATCGACACCGCGCGGGTTGGCCTCCGGCCAATGGCTGCACGACTATGGCCTGCAGACGACACGCGGCTTCAAGGCACTCAAAGTGTGGATGGCGTTGCGAGAACACGGCGTCGAAAAATTCGGCCGCCTGATCGACCAGAACATTGCGCAGGGGCAGTATCTCTCAGGGCTGATCGCGGCCGAACCAGCGCTCGAACTGACGGCGCCGACCAGCATCAACATCGTCTGCTTCCGCTATCGCGCGGATGGTCTCGATGGCGAGCGCGCGAAAGCGCTCAACACCGAGATCATGCTGAGGCTGCAGGAAGACGGAACCGCCGCCATTTCCGATACCACGGTGCAAGGCCGGCATTGCCTCAGGGTGGCGATCAACAACCACCGGACCCGGCGCGAGGATCTCGACCTTCTCGTCGCCGAAACGGTCCGCCTGGGCAACGAGATCGCTTCTACCTGACCGGCCATGGGGTAGTTCTCAGCCGCTGGCGGCCTCCTTTAAATCGCCCTCCGTAGCGGGAAACGTCACGCCGGGAAGGTAGAATGTGATCGGCCGGATTTCGTACACTGCCGAGGGGTTCACGCGGCGCAAGTCGCGCGCGGCTGCAATCGCCGCCTCTTGCGTGGCGCAGTCGAGGACATAAAGACCCAGCAATTGTTCCTTGGTCTCGGCAAACGGCCCGTCGATGACGATGCCTTCGCCCGGACCGCGCAGCGTGACGGCCTCGGCGGTCGCGCCCAGTCTTGCCGCCGGCCCAAGCTTGCCTTCGCGGGTCAGCCTGGCGTTGACTTCGAGCAGGTCGTGCATCAGCGCCGCATCCTGCTGCGGCGTCAGGGACTGGATGGTCTGTTCGACGTGATAGGCCAGGATGGCGTAAAACATGCGGCGATCTCCTCCTGCTCGAGCGGCCGCACTATTGCAAGGTTGGGTTGGTTGATCCACCCCCGGTGCCCATCGAGACGCTAGTCTGCTGCCTTATGCCGCCAGCGGCAGGCTGAGCTCCGTCAGCAGGCCTCCGCCGGGATGGTTGGACAGGTTGACATCGCCGCCGGCGGCACGCGCAATGTTGCGGGCAATGGTCAGGCCGAGGCCGAGACCGCCGGTCTGGCGGTTCCGCGATTGCTCCAGCCGCACGAAGGAACCGAACACCTGATCGAGCTGCGCCTGCGGTATGCCCGGCCCCTCGTCGCGGATAACCAGCGTGACCGTGCCGTCCGACTGCCGCAGGCTGACATGGGCTTTCTTGCCGTAGGTCACGGCATTCTGGACCAGATTGTTGACGCAGCGCTTGAGCGCCACCGGCCGCGCCATGCAGATCATGCCGCGGGGCCTTGCGCCGTCATGGTCGAACGAGACGTCCTCGAAACTGTCGGCGATCGATTCAACCAGCGACCAGAAATCGATCCGCTCGCTCTTCTCCTCGGTGACTTCGAAGGTGGCGAAGTCGATGACGGAGCTGGCGATGCTCTCGATGTCGGCGAGGTCGTGGGCCAGCGCCTCGCGCGCCGTCGATCTGCGCAACAGTTCGAGGCGCAGCCGCATGCGGGTCAGCGGCGTGCGCAGATCGTGGGCGAGCGCGGCGGCCAGATGTTCGCGGTCCTCGACATAGTCGCGCAGCCGGACCTGCATGGCGTTGACGGCTTTGGCCGCGGCGCGGATTTCGCGGCTGCCGGTCTCGGCGATCGGCGGGCTCTTCAGATCCGTGCCGATCCGGTTGACCGCCGTTTCCATCATCCGATAGGGCGCTGTCAGCCGGCGCAGCGACCAGATCGACATGATCACCACCAGGGCCGCGATCAGCGAATAGAGCGGCAGGCTGTCGAAGCTCAATATCGGTCCGACCGGCGTGTTGGGCTCGGTGAAATTCAGCCATTGGCCGTCGGCGAAGCGGACAGATGCCGTCAGCTTGTCGCTCTGGGCGAAGCTCGCCGCCAGCGATAGCAGGTCACGCTCCACCGCGCCGACATCCTTGGTCACGGCCACACCGCCAGGCGCGTTGGCTGCCTCGGTTGCCGGATCGCGCCGGACGCGGGCGTCGGTGATGCCGAATTTCGACAGCCGCCCGACCAGGATGTCCTCGAGTTCGGCCAGTTCGTCGTCGCCGGCGATCGACGAGGTGACCGCGGGCGTGTCCGAAACGGTGAGCGCATAGGTGGCGTTGAACAGACCGGAGGCCGTCAGCTTGCGCTGCTCCGGCGTGTCGTCATGCATCAGCTGCACCAGCGAATAGGCGCGGTCGTTCAGCCGGTAGAGATCGACCTCGTCATTGGCGACGGCGCGATCGCGCGAGACGATATAGAGCGTAGCGACCTGGCTGATCAGCAGGCCGGCAATGACGATGAGCAAAACCCAGACCGGCAGGGTTTGCGGCAGGAAACGTCTCATTCGGAGGTGGTCTCGGGCAGAAACTGGTAGCCTCCGCTGCGCACGGTCAGGATCAGTTTCGGCGTCTTGGGGTCGTCTTCCATCTTGCGCCTGAGGCGGCTGACCAGGATGTCGATGCTGCGATCGAAGGAATAGTCGCTGTCGCCGCCGGAAAGCTCGATGAGCTGGTCACGGGTGAGCACTCGCTGCGCGCTTTTGACGAAGGTCTGCAACAGGTTGAACTCCGCCATCGTCAGCTCGACCCTGACGTCGCCCGGCGCCATCAGCCGGCGGCGCGAGCAGTCCATCGTCCAGCCGGCGAAATGATAGATCCGCTTGGCGGTGGCGCGCTTCGGCTCGGCAGCACCATTGCGCCTCAAAACGGCGCGGATACGGGCCAGCAGCTCGCGCGGATCGAAGGGTTTGGGCACATAGTCGTCGGCGCCCATCTCCAGGCCGACGACGCGGTCGGTGGTCTCGGTGACCGCCGTCAGCATGATGATCGGCGTCGAGTAGCTGGCGCGCAGGTCGCGGCAGAGCTCCAGCCCGCTCTTTCCCGGCAGCATCACATCAAGCACGATCAGGTCTACCTGCGTGCGGCGCAGTATGTCTTCCATCTCGACGCCGTCGGCGGCAACCGTGGTGCGCAGGCCGCGCTTCTGGAAGAATTCCTGAAGCAGGTCGCGAATGCCCTTGTCGTCGTCGACGATCAGTATGTGCGCATCGGATTTCACGGCGATCCTGTCATTGCTGGCGGCCGGTCGGCGGCTGCCTTCTGAGTCTGCTTCTGTGGCGTCACCCACACGATAGAATTCTGGCCACATGTTGGCCAGCGGCGATGATCGCCCGCAAAGCCGATTTGCCAGAAACAATTCAGAAACAAAATTCTATAGTCCGGAAAAACTCCCGAAAAAAATCAAGGGCATAAAGGGTGCCGTGGCGGTCAGGACATCGGCTGCGACGCGAAGTCTCCGGAGTAACGGACATTACCGATGCACAGGTTCACGATCAGCTTGATGGGTGCGCTGCTCAGCATTCCGCTCGTCACAGCCGCGGTCGGAGCCACAACCGCAAAGGTGACGCCGATCACAAGGAGCGAGCGCTGCATCGATCTCAATCGCCAGGTAGACGAAGCCCTTGAAACCCATGCCGCGGCAACGCAGGTCACCGCGGCGAAAGCACTGCAAAGAAAGGGGAACCGGTTCTGCGCCAACAAGAAACAGGCACAGGGTATCCGGATGCTCGCGAACGCTTTGAAGCTGCTTGGAGTGACACCGATCGACCCGGTTCAGTGACACTCGAAACTCGACCCGCACAAAGAAGGAAATGAAGCCATGAAAAAGTCCATCCTCTCCGCCACCGGTCTCGCCGTCGTTCTCGCTTTCGCAATGCCGGCTCTGGGCAATGCCGCTGCCACCACGACCGCTGCTCCGGCTGCTTCCACGACCACCGCTCCGGCGACCACGACCGCCAAGCCCCCGGTGAAGAAGGTCGTCGCCAAGAAGCCCGTCAAGAAGCACAAGACGGCGAAGAAGGTCGTCAAGACGGACGCCCCGAAGGCCTGATCCAGACAGCCAACAGGCTTGTCTGTAACAAGGCCGCTCCAGCACCCCCCGGCTGGAGCGGCCTTGTCGTGTGAGAGCATGATTACCCGTTGATGGGTGCCGGCCACCCAAGACTTTAACCCGTTTGCAATGCCGGTCCGGTAGGATAGCCCGCATGAAGAAGCGGCTTTCATCCATTCTGCGCTCGATGGCCATAGGCGGCCTTCTCGCCTCGGCAACGGTCAGGGTGCTGGTCCAGTTTACCGCCAGCCCGGTGCCCGATCCGGTGAGCGGGCGCACGGAGCCATCGCTGTTTGCACCGGCAATCTCCAGCAGCTGGCAATACATCACACCATGGCAAAGCCTGCTGCTGACCGTGATCACCGGCGCGGCGCTGGCCTGCTTCTTCGGCTGGCTCGCGGTCGCCTGGGTCGAATACAAGGCGGCCGGATCAAGGCCCGATGCGGCATCCAGCGCACGGCAATTCCAGGCTCGTCGCGTCGCCGACCGCCAGGGCCGTTGAACCGCAGCGTACAGTTCCTAAATTTGTGAACGGCAGCACTTCCGGGAAGCCGGTTTGGCGCGCCGATCAAAATGGACGACGGCTTTCCCCCATGACAAAGTGAGAGCGACCCCTCGCGCGATACCGGTTCCCGATGCCTGAAATCAGCTCCAAACCCCGGACCAAGACCAAGCCGCAGACCGAGCGACCGAAGCTCTACAAGGTCATCCTCATCAATGACGATTTTACGCCGCGCGAATTCGTGGTGACGGTGCTGAAGGGCGAGTTCAAGCTCAGCGAAGACCAGGCGAACCGGGTGATGATCACCGCGCACCGGCTCGGCGTTTGCGTCGTTGCCGTCTTCACCAGGGATGTCGCCGAGACCAAGGCGACACGGGCTACCGATGCCGGCAAGGCCAAGGGCTACCCGCTGCTGTTTACGACGGAGCCGGAGGAGTAGGTTGAGCGTCTTTCTCCCCGTATAGTGACGGGGAGAAGGGATCCTTACCGTCCCTCTCTGTACCACATCGCGCCCATGGCCAGCAGCAGCAGGCAAAGGCCGAGGAAGCCGCCGAACAGGGGTACGCGCGAGACGGCTTTGAGCACGCTGTCGTCGGTGCTGCGCAGGCCGATCCAGTCTGCGCCCGAGGCCGCACCGGAGGCGCGGACCGGGACGATGGAGGGCAGGGCGACGCTGCCGGTGAGCTGGCCAAGGGTGGAGGAGGCCGCCAGCCGGCGCACGCTGCCGCCGGTGGCCTCAGTCGGAGCCTTCAAGCGGTCCTCGGTAGAGACGACGTCGGAGAATTCCGGCGCGTTGACCGGGCCGACATGGGCGAGTGCGGTCAGGTCACCATTGCCGATCTGGTAGAGGCCGATCTCCTTGGTCTCGATGCTGCCCAGGAAAACGCCGGGTTCGGACTTCTCCAGCTTGACGATCAGCGCCTTGCCCGAAGGGGTGATCACCTGCGCCGGGCCGGGATCGTCGCTCATCGTCTGGCGGCGGATTTCCAGCATCATGCCGCGGCCGTCGGCGGTCAGCCGCTCTTCCTCGAGTTCAGGTTCCTTCATCAGCCAGTGGGCGATGCGGCGGTAAAGCTGGACATGCGGCCCGCCACCCTCGAAGCCGCGCGCCCATAGCCAGCCCTGATCGGACAGAAGCATGCCGACGCGGCCTTCGCCCTTATGATCGAGCAGAAGCAGCGGGCGGTTGTCGGCGCCCTTCATCACCACTTCGCCTTCGGGGTTCTGCACGCCGATGGTGCGGAACCAGCGGCTCCAGCGCGGCGGCTCGGTCGCCGAGCCGTCGAGGCCGCGCGTCACCGGATGGCGCTGGCCGAGATCGGTGAGGCGCGGATAGAAGGCCTTGTCGATGACTTCGCCGGTCGGCATTGCCGGCAGCGACGACATTAGCGGGGTGCGGGCAATCGAGGAGTCGCCGGCATATTCCGGCCCGGCGGCGATCAGCAGCGCGCCGCCCTTTTCGACGTATTCGGAGATGTAGTCGTAATAGAGGATCGGCAGCACGTCGCGGTGCTGGTAGCGGTCGAATATGATGAGATCGAAATCCTTGATCTTCTCGACGAACAACTCGCGGGTCGGGAAGGCGATCAGCGACAGTTCGTTGATCGGCGTGCCGTCCTGCTTTTCCGGCGGCCGCAAAATAGTGAAATGGACGAGATCGACCGAGGCGTCGGATTTCAGCAGATTGCGCCAGGTGCGCTCGCCGGCATGCGGTTCGCCGGAAACCAAAAGCACGCGCAAGTTCTCGCGGATGCCGTCGATCAGCGCGATGGCGCGGTTGTTGGCGTCGGTCAGTTCGCCCGGCTCGCGGTCGATGGAGAGTTCGACGATGTTCCGGCCGGCGCCGGGGATGGTCACCTGCAGCGGCATCGCCTGGCCGATGGTCGCCTCTTCGACCGCGACCTGCTCGCCATTGACCGAGACGCGGACATCGACCGGGCCGGTTTCGCCGTCGGTGGCGATGACCCGGTAGGTCATGTCGAGCGGCTTGCCGACCAAGCCGAAGCGCGGCGCATTCTCGAAGCGGATGCGGCGGTCCTTCTCGTGCTCGTTGCCGGTGATCAGCGCGTGCAGCGGCGCATTGAAGTCGGGGGCGGCCGGCGCGTCATGCACCTCGCCATCGGTGATCATGATGGCGCCACCGATGCGCGAGGGCGGCACGTCGCGGAACGCGCCTTCAAGCGCTGCAAAAAGCTTGGTCTCGGTGCGCTCGTCGGCGGCTTCCGACTTGCCGGCCTCGATGAAGCGGACGTCGAACTGCTTGAAGCGGCCAAGGCGCTGCTGCAAACCGGCAAGCGCTTCGTCGGTCTGTTTGGTCCGGTCGCCGATATCCTGGCTCTGGCTGCGGTCGACGATGACGGCAACGACGCTCTTCAGCGCCTCGCGCTCCTCATCGAGGAAGACCGGATTGAGGAGTGCTGCGCCCAGCGCAATCAGCGCCGCGAAGCGGAAGATCGCGCCGCGCTGGCGAAACCACAAGCCGACAGCCGCCAGCACCAGCAGCGGTGCGAGCACCAAAGCCAGCAAGGGCCAGGACAGCAGCGGTTCGAAGGAAATCGACCAGTTCATGGGTTACCCTCCCCCTTGTGGGGAGGGTCGATCCGCGTAGCGGAGCGGGGTGGGGGTAGGCGACAGCGCGCTGGCGCTGCGCCCCCCCCCCCCGGGGGCGCGGGGTGTGGGTGGTGGGGGGGCGGGCCGCCCCCCCCCCCACCG